>CALWSS010000167.1 GCA_944384255.1 uncultured Clostridia bacterium | reverse complement strand
ATTTATGTGTTGATTATGGTTTTGGAGGACTCAATGAGAGTTATATCTGGTATTTCAAGAGGCTGTAAGCTAAAATCGCCGGAAGGCTTAGCTACAAGGCCTACAACTGACAGAATTAAAGAGTCTATATTTAACATACTGGCACCGGATTTATACGAGTGCAGGTTTCTTGATATATTCAGCGGCAGTGGCGCTATTGCTATAGAGGCTTTAAGCCGTGGTGCTAAAGAGGCTGTGCTTATTGATAATTCAGATAAAGCCATGGCTGTTATTAAAGAAAACCTTATTCACACAAAGCTTAATGATAAAGCCGAAACTTTAAAAGCTGATGTTTTTGCGGCACTAAAGGTTTTAGGCACAAAAGGAAGGCAGTTTGACATTATATTTTTAGACCCGCCTTATGCTTCAGGTCTTTATTCACAGGTGCTTAGTGCTATTGTAGAGCTTAAGCTTCTGGATAAAAACGGGTACATAGTAGCAGAGCAGTCATCAGGTGACGATGTGGCAGAGGTAAGAGGTCTTGTAAATTACAGGATAAAGGATTATAAAACAAGCAAAATGGCCTTCTATGCTTTGGAGGAAAATGATGATTAAGGCAATTTATCCGGGCAGTTTTGATCCGGTAACAAACGGGCATCTTGATATTATTAAAAGAGCCGCTAAACTTGTGGACAAGCTTGTTGTAAGTGTACTTGAAAACCCGCATAAGTCAGGTTCTCTCTTTACAACAGATGAAAGAATAGATCAGCTTAAAAGAGTAACAAAAGACATAAAAAATGTTGAAGTTTCTTCGTTTAACGGGTTACTTGTTGATTATGCCAAACAAATAGACGCTCAGGCCGTTATTAGGGGATTACGGGCAGTTACTGATTTTGAAAATGAGTTTCAAATGGCACTTACAAACAGAAGCCTTATGCCGGAGCTTGAAACATTATTTATTCCTACAAGTGTTGAGTATCTGTATTTAAGCTCAAGCACACTTAAAGAGGTCGCTATGTTTGGGGGCAATATTTGCTCTATGATACCGTGTGAGATAAAACAGGATGTTTTGGATAAATATACAAAGCGAGGGGTTAGATAAATGGATGCAGTTTTAAAATTGCTTGAGGAACTTGAGGATATACTTGACCAAAGCCGTGCCGTGCCGTTTTCCAGTAAGGTGGCGGTTGACAAAGATGAGATTTACGATATTATAGCCGAAATCAGATTAAGGCTTCCAAATGATATTAAGCAGAGTAAATTTATTGTATCGGAAAGAAACAAAATACTTCTTGATGCACAAAAAGAGGCAGACGAGCTTTTGGATTCAACTAAAGATAAAATTGCCAAACTTGTTGATGACCACGAGATTACAAAACAGGCTTATGAACATTCGGCTCAGATTGTTGATAATGCTAAAAAGACAGCTAAGGAAATGAGAATAGGCGCTACTGAATATGCTGATGAAGTTTTGGCACTTGCTGAGAGCAGGCTTAAAAACATGATGGAAGAACTTAGAAAAGAGAGTATTGAAATAGATAATTTCTTTAACCACAGCCTTGATGTAATTTATGAAAACCGTCAGGAGTTAAGAGGTATTGACAGCGAGAGATAAAATAAATTTATTATCCTAATTTGGACAAAGTCTGAATTGGGATTTTTTATTTTTTGATGCTGAAATTTGTCGTATTTCGCAGTCGTAAAATTTGATTTTATGTCCAATCGTGAAATTCTGAAAAAAGTATAAAAAAGTTAAGCATTTATTAGTGTTTTATGGTATAATGTCCAAAAACAAATTTAATATACTGAATTTGTTTTTTTAATACCACAGCTTAAATTTTATTAATTAGCCTTTGGAGGTAATGCTTTGAAAAAAAGAGCCAAACAACAGAAACATCGAAAAGCTTACCGTTCGCAACGGCAGGCTGTAGACAGAGATAGAGGCAGTATGCCTAAAAAGAAAAAAAACTCAAAAAGTACAACAAAATATAAAGCTTTAACGGTAGCTGTTTTTGCAATGCTTATGTTTTATCTGCTGGGATATATAATTGTTTTTATGGGTAAGCCTTCTGTGCCTACTGAAACGGTTAATTATGGCACTATAGATAATCCGCAGACTTTAAAAGGCCTTATTGTTAGAGATGAATATGTTGTCAACAGTACAATGGATGGAGAGATTTCTTTTAATTATGCAGAAAACTCCAAAGTGCCTAAGGGTGCAGTTGTATGTTCAATTAAGGATAAGGGCGTTGCTGACGATATAGAAAGCCAGATTAAAAAATTAGATAAGGATATATTAAATGCTCAAAAAACAAGAATAGATTTATCTAAAAACAAAGAAGAAATAGATAAAATAGAAAGCGAAATTTCAGTTTCTATAGATAATGCAGTATACAAGCTGACACCGGACAGCTTAACGGATATGTATTCTTTGAAAAACAACATAGAAGGCTATATAGAAACAAGAAACGAAATACTTATTAACGAAATTACCGGAACTACATCAGACCTTACTGCACAGAGAAAAGAATATGAGCAGGAACTTTCGGAAAATGTTTCTTCATATACAGCCGATGAAAGCGGCATACTTTCATTTATGATAGACGGCAAGGAAGCGGAGTTTACGCCGGATGGTTTGGAAAGTATTACTGAAAAGCAGATAACAGATGAAGTTGTGCCGCAATATGTTTCAAAAGGCGTAAATGTAAAAACCGACAGTCCTATATTTAAAATAGTTAAAAGCAATACATGGTATATTGTTTGTTATGTGCCTAACGAAATGTCGGCTAAGTGGGAAGCCGGTGACAGCCTTGAGATTTACACCATGTATGATGATGAGGAACTTTCGGCAGATGTAACCATCCAAAGCATTTCATTAGGCGAAAATGAGTCTTATGTTGTTCTTTCTTCAGATGAAAACTTAATTGATTTCATGCCGCTTAGGACATTTACATTTAATATCCGTCAGAATGCATATACTGGTCTTAAAATACCTAATACAGCTATTATAGAAAAAACATTTTTAAAAATACCTTTAAGCTGTATTGTGGATAATCTTGGACAGAGCACTGTTATACTGAGAAACGGTTCATCGGACCAGACTGTTAATATTTCAATATTTACTGCCGATGAGCAGTATGCTTATGTTCTTCAGGATTATGACACACTTAAACTTGGAGATGTTATTCTTATGGGCACGGGCGAAAATGCCACGGAATTTACCATAAGCGAGGTTGAAAACTATAAATGTGTTTATGTGGCTAACAGCTCTATGGCTGAATATGCCGTAATTGATATAATAGGACAAAACGCAGAATATTCCATTGTCAGACCGTCCTCATCAAGCTATGGTTTGAAAGTCTATGACAGCATAGTTTCTGACGCTAAGTCCATAGAAAATGACGAGGTTTTAAGTTGAAAGGAGATATGAATATGTCATCTATCAAAGAAAACATTGAAAGCATTAATGCTAAAATTGAGGCTGCATGTCAAAGAAGCGGAAGAAAAAGAGAAGATGTGCTTTTTCTTGTTGTCAGCAAAACAGTTGATGTGCCTCGTATTAAAGAGGCTGTTGCCTGCGGAATGACAAGCCTTGGTGAAAACAAGGTTCAGGAAATAATGGATAAATATGAGCCAATGGGTGATGGCGTTAAGTGGCATCTTATAGGACACCTTCAGACAAACAAAGTAAAATATATAATTGATAAAGTAGTGCTTATTCATTCTGTTGACAGTGTAAAGCTTGCTGAGGAAATAAGCAAAAGAGCAGTTGCCAAAGGAGTAAATGCAAACATACTTCTTGAAATAAATATAGCCGCTGAAGAATCCAAATTCGGCATTAAGCCGGAAGATTGCGAACAAATGGTTAGAGAAATCAGTGTTTTGCCTAATATTACAATAAAAGGTTTAATGACTGTTGCACCTGCTGTCGAAAATCCGGAGGAAAACAGGAAATATTTCAGACAAATGAAGCAATTACTTGTTGACATTAACAGCAAAAAAATTGATAATGTTAATATGACTGAACTTTCTATGGGAATGACCGGAGACTATGAAGTAGCTATTGAAGAAGGAGCTACTATTGTAAGAATCGGAACCGGTGTTTTCGGCGCAAGATACTATCCAAATAAAAATTAATTAGGGGGAAAATATAGTGGCAGGCTTATTTGATAAAGTAAGAAATATATTCGGCGGAGAATATGACGATGACGAATATGATGATGAGTACGATGAGGAATACGAAAGCCCTTCAAAAAGCGATAGAGATATGGATTATTCGCCTATTAGGCAGTCTTCACAGTCTGCAAGGAGCATTTCATCAGCTCAGGCCAGAAGAAATACATCTCAGGTTGTAAGCATACATACTAATGTTCAGATGCAGGTATGCATTGTTAAACCGGAATGTTATGAGGATGCACAGGAAATATGTGATGAGGTTAAGGCAAGAAAACCTGTTGTTGTAAACTTAGAGAAAGTTGAATACCCTATAGCTCAAAGAATAATGGACTTTTTAAGTGGTACATGCTATTCTTTAAACGGCTCTATACAAAGAGTTGCTAATAACATTTTTATTATTGCCCCTGAAAATGTTGATGTATCAGGTGACTTTAAAGAGGAGCTTAAAACAAAAGGAATTATACTTCCTTGGGTAAGTCAGGGAAAATAACATTTTGACTGGAGAGATATATGCAGAATTTGTTGCTTCAAGCAGTGGACAAGTTTTTCGATGTGCTGTATTTTCTTATATTAATAAGAATAGTGCTTTCATGGCTGCCGGGAATAAGGGATACGTCAGTAGGCGGAATTATTTACCAGCTGACAGAACCTATTTTGGGGCCTGTTCGTTCCATGATAGATAATTCGCCTATTGGCGGAGGAATGATGCTTGATTTTTCGCCGGTTATTGCATTATTTATTATGAAAATAGTGTGCAGCATAATAAAGGCTGTTATTATAGCTATACTTTAAGACCGGGTGGTGTTTTTTAAATGGCTAAATCATCGGGTGCTTTTGGTGTGCGTAGTGAAAACAGAGCTGCTGTTTCAAGAATAGAGGATATAATTGGACAGTGCCTGAAAAAACATATTAAAGTTTTTTCGGACTTTATTACTCCTGCACAAATGGAAGATATTATAAAAACAGCACAGTCTTACAGGGATATTAAATATATGTCTTTTGGCGGCAACAGCCAATGCGAAAGGCGGATTATGGGCTTTTGTCCGGATTATATGGATATATGCCAAGAGGATTTCCCTATAGACATAATTAAAATAAGTGCAAATAAAAAATTTTCTGTCGAGATGAGCCACAGGGATTACCTTGGCTCTGTTCTCGGCCTTGGCATTGACCGCTCAAAAGTAGGCGATACTATTATTTTTGACGGCAGTGCCCTTTGTTATGTTAAGAAAGAGATTTCGGACTTTATAAATACTAACCTTGTTAAAGTAGGCAGAAACAATGTTTTGACTGAAGTTTTTAATATTAAGGAATTTGAGCTTCCTGAGGTTAAGACAGAGGAAAAAAGCTATACTGTTTCGTCTTTAAGGCTAGATGCTGTTTCCGGCGGTGCTTTTAATTTAGCTCGAGGCAAAATACAAAGCCTTATTGAAGGTGAAAAAGTTTTTTTAAACTTTATAACTGAGCTTTCACCGTCTAAAAACGTAACTGAAGGGGATATGATTTCGGTACGTGGTTACGGCAGAGTAAAGGTATTATCAATAAACGGAAGAACTAAAAAAGACAGGATAAGCATAACTGTGCTTAAGTATGTATAAACGGGAGGTATCCTCTTGAATAGTATATATGTTAAAACAAAAGATAAAAAATACCCTATATATTTTGCTCACAGTTTTAACGGCCTTGAAAAAGCAGTTGAAGAAACCGGCTTATCAGGCAGAAAACTTTGTATAATTACAGACGGCAATGTAAGCGGCATTTATGCCCAAAAGATTAAAGATACTCTGGAAAATTATTTCGAGAGTGTTTTTGTATACACTTTTGATGCAGGAGAAAAAAGTAAAAATCTGAATACAATTTCTGATTTTTACAGCTTTTTTCTTGAAAACCATATAGACAGGAAAACAGTTGTAGCCGGTTTAGGCGGCGGAGTATGCGGTGATATGGCCGGCTTTGCAGCAGCTACGTATTTAAGAGGTATAAAGTTTATTCAAATACCTACAACCCTTCTTGCTCAGGTTGACAGCTCAGTAGGCGGAAAAGTAGGCGTTGATTTTAAAAACAGCAAAAATATAATAGGCGCTTTTTATCAGCCGGATTTTGTATACATAAATACTGAAACACTTAATACTTTGCCGGAGAGAGAATTTAACGCCGGTATGGCGGAGGTTATTAAGTACGGGCCTATATATTCTCATGAATTTACAGAATACATAATTAAAAATAAAGAAGCCATAGCAGGCAGAGATAATGATGCTTTAAAGCACATTATAAAAAAATGCTGTAAAATAAAAGCCGAAGTTGTATCTAAAGACGAAAAAGAAGGCGGCTTAAGGGAGATACTTAATTTTGGTCATACAATAGGCCATGCCATAGAAACAAAAATGAATTTTACACTTCTTCATGGTGAGTGTGTGGCATTGGGCATGAAGGCTGTTTTCAATATCTGCCTTAAAAGAGGAACGGTAAGCCAAAAAGAGTATGAAGAACTGCTTTCACTTTTAGAATACTTTAATCTTCCGCTTAATATCAGCGGTATTACGGAAGATGATATATACAACCAGATGTTCCTTGATAAAAAAGTAAAGAACAATCAGCTTAGCTTTGTACTGCTTGAAAGTTATGGCAAGCCTTTCAGTACAACAAATATTGATAAAGAAGAAATTTACAGCGCTATAAACGCTGTTTTAAGGTGAGAAAATGGTTTTAGTTGTTTTGTCGGCTGTTATACTAACTGTTATAGACCAAATAAGCAAGTTTTTAGCTTTGGAGCACTTAAAGCCTGTGGGAAGCATTGAACTTGTAAAAGGTTTTATGAATCTTACATTTGTTGAAAACCGTGGTGCTGCTTTTGGCATGCTTAACGGTGCCAGGTGGTTTTTTGTAATAGTAACTGTTATTGTAACGGTGGTGGCTTTTATATATTTAAAAAAATATATGCCTAAGGCAAAGGAGTATTTTTATGTAAAGATTTCTATTATTCTAATACTTGCCGGGGCATGGGGGAATGCCATAGACAGGCTTTTAAGAGGATATGTTGTTGATTATTTTGAAACAACATTCATTACATGGCCTGTGTTTAACATTGCCGACATATATGTTGTTGCAGGCACAATACTTTTAGCTTTTATGTTTATATTTGTTATAAAAGATGATAATAAAAAATAGCTTATAATTTAGTTTGTTTAAAGACGGTAAAACCGATACTGTACTTCTACGGCATTGGATGAAAACCGTCTTTTTACGCTGAATAGATAAGTGTTTTAGTTGGAAAATAATTAATTGGAGATAATATGGAATATTTTACTGTTTCACCGGAAAATGAGGATGCCGGAAAAAGAATAGACGTATATGTTTCTATGCTTAAAGATGAGCTTTCCAGAAGCCAAGTGCAGAAGCTTATTTCAGAAGGCAAGGTTACTGTAAACTCAAAGCCGGTAAAAAGCAATTACCGTTTAAGAAAAGACGATGTTATAGATATTGAAATTCCGGACCCTGAGCCTTTGGAAATTTTAGCCGAGGACATTAAGCTTGACATACTGTATGAAGATGATGACATTATAGTTATTAATAAGCCTCAGGGTATGGTTGTTCATCCTGCGCCGGGGCATTACAGCGGTACTGTAGTAAATGCTCTGCTTTTTCACTGCAAAGGCAGTTTAAGCGGAATAAACGGCATGTTAAGGCCGGGTATTGTGCATAGGATTGACATGAATACGTCCGGTGTAATTGTTGTTTCAAAAAGCGATGCGGCACATAAATCCCTTGCGGTTCAGTTTGCTGAGCATAGTATAAGCCGAAAATACAAAGCCATTGTTTTGGGAAATATTAAAGAAGATACTATAACAGTTGATAAGCCTATAGGCCGAAATCCTAAAAAAAGGAAAAAAATGGCTGTTGTTGCCGGCGGAAGAAGGGCTGTAACTCATTTTAAAGTTCTGGAGCGTTTTGGAAGGTATACTTATGTAGAAGCTGAGCTTGAAACAGGCAGAACACATCAAATAAGAGTGCACATGGCATCAATAGGCCATCCCCTTTTAGGCGATAATGTTTACGGCAGTGAAAAACAGCCGTATAAATTAACGGGACAGGTTCTTCATGCGGCACTTTTAGGCTTTAATCATCCTAAAACAGGTGAGTATATGGAGTTTGAATCTCAAGTGCCGGAATACTTTTCTAACCTGCTTAAAAGATTCAGGAATAATCAGTTCTGAGGTGTTTTATGTATTTAAAAGAAATTGGGATACATGGTTTTAAATCATTCCCCGATAAAGTACGTCTTGAATTTAATAAAGGTGTAACGGCTGTTGTAGGACCTAACGGAAGCGGCAAAAGCAATATATCCGACGCCATAAGGTGGGTTCTTGGTGAGCAGAGGGCAAGAATGCTTAGAGGCGACAAAATGGAAGATGTAATATTTTCCGGCACAGATACAAGAAAGCCTATAGGTTTTGCAGAAGTTTATATTACTCTTGATAACGAAGACGGAATGATTCCCCTTAATTATTCCGAAATAACGGTTAAAAGAACAGTATTTCGCTCAGGAGAGAGTAAATACACAATTAACGGCACTCCATGCAGGCTTAAAGATATTAACGAGCTTTTTATGGATACGGGTGTTGGCCGTGAAGGATATTCAATTATAGGCCAAGGCAGGATAGACGAGATTTTAAGTACCAAAAGCGAGGACAGACGCCGGCTTTTTGAGGAAGCGGCAGGTATTGCCAAATACAGGTCAAGACGTCTTGAAGCCATTGGAAAGCTTGAAAACGAGAAAGAAAACCTTCTGCGTGTGGAAGATATTATTTCGGAAATAGAAGGAACTCTTGAGCCATTACGTATTCAAAGCCAAAGCGCTGAAAAATACCTAATGCTTAAAGAAGAACTGAAAAAATGCGAAATTAATTTATTTTTGATTGACATAGATAAAATAGAAGAAAAAATAGCACAAAACGAGAATAATATTTCCATTACCGAAAACGATATTTCCCAAAATGAGAGTAAATATAACGCTGATATTGAACTTTCTCAAAGTTTAAAGGATGAAGAAAAGCACCTTAAGGACTTAATAGAAAATAATGAGGAAATAATCAAATGTGATACTGAGGCTTATCAGGAAAAAACAGGGCATATCCGGCTTTTAGAGGAACAGATTTCAAACTATAATGAAAAACTGCAAAAAACCGAAAGCGATTTTAAATCAGCAGGCTTAAAGGCTGAAAAAATACAGGGTGAAATTAATGTTTTTAACTCAAAAGAGTCTGCCTGTGATGTTAAGCTTAATGAGCTCCACAAAGAGCTTGACAAAAAAGAAAATGATTTTAAGAAATTCAGTGATGATTTAAACGAAAGCGAAGAAAAGCTTAATAAATACAAAAGCGATATATTTGAAAAAATGCGTGATTCGGCTGTTATTAAAACAGATATTGAAAACAACCGTATTCATTTAAAACAGGCTCAAAACAAAAAAGAACAGCTTGAAAATGCATTAAGTGTTGCAAAAGGCAAGCTTAAACAGGCCGATGTGCACATTCTTTCACTTAACAAATTGATTACGGAAAATGCCGATAAGCTGAATAAGTATAAAAATATACTTGAAAACCTTAATAAAGAAAAGAATACGGTTAATTTGGGTCTTGAAAGAGCCGAAGCAAAGCAGAAAAATATTTTGTCGAAATATGCCGAAGCTGTATCACGCCATAAAGTTCTTCAGGACATGAAAAATGATTTTGACGGTTATTATAAAAGTGTCAAAAATGTTCTTAAAGAGGGTAAAAACGGCAGGTTAAAAGGCATAGAAGGCGCTGTAGGTGAGCTTATAAATACTGAGGCAAAGTATGAAACAGCAATAGAAACAGCTTTAGGCTCTGCTTTACAGAACATAATTACAAGTGATGAGTACAGCGCTAAAGAAGCTATAGAGTATCTTAAAAGAGGTGCTCTTGGACGTGCTACATTTATGCCTGTTAATGTAATAAACGGCCGTGAAATAGAAAACAAAAGCACTATTCTTAACTATTCGGGAGTATGCGGCATAGGAAGCGATTTGGTTTCATTTAACAGCCGGTATTCCAAAATAGTATTAAGCCTTTTAGGCAGGGTTATAATAGCTGAAAACATGGACTATGCCATAAAGGTTTCATCTTTTACTGGCAGGAAATACAGAATAGTAACTCTTGACGGTGATGTTATTAATCCCGGCGGTGCTATGACAGGCGGCAGTATTGCAAAAAAATCAACTGGCATATTTGGCAGAAGCCGTGAAATAGATGAGCTTAAAAGCTTTATTTCTCAGTTGGAAAACGATGCAGAAAATTTAAAAAGCGATATAAAAGACCTTTCAGAAAGCAAAAAAGAGATAGACGATAAAATAAACGATGTTTCACTTGAACTGCATAAGCTTGATTTGGAAAAAAATTCCCTTGCCGAAGATGTTCAAAAGGCTCAAAGCACCAGAAATGATTATGAAATACTTGTTAAAAATAATGAGGATGAAAAGCTGTTTAACGAAAGAAATATTTCCGAAACGGAAAACAGCATAAATGTTATGACTCAAAAGCTTGAAAAGTCAGAGGCCGAAATTGAACAGACAGACAAGGACATTGAAAGTTTCAGGCAGTTTATAGATGAGTCAAAAGAAAAAAGAGATACTATTATTTCTGATATTACATCAGTTAAGGTATCAATTTCATCTATTGAGCAGGAGAGAAATTCCGTAAGAGAAAACATACTGCGTCTTAAAAACGAGCTTAGTGAAGCACAGAAAGAAAATATCAGTTATTCTCAGCTGAAAAATGAATATCATGAAGCAGTTAAATCTAAAAAAGCCGA
Source organism: uncultured Clostridia bacterium (assembly GCA_944384255.1). Classification (GTDB taxonomy): domain Bacteria; phylum Bacillota; class Clostridia; order Lachnospirales; family Anaerotignaceae; genus Neoanaerotignum_A. Next base: position 4,620 of record CALWSS010000167.1, on the reverse strand, counting down.
GCTTGAAGAAACAGGCCTTTTGATTTCATCTCTTAAGGAAAAAATAGACCAAAGTCAGAAAGAGCTTAAAATATCTGTAGAGAAAAGAAATGAAATAAACCGGCAGATAGAAAACACTGCTGTATTTATAAAAACAGGTTATGAAACTATTTCAAATCTTAAAAACGCTCTTTTTAAGTATGAAACATCAGTTGAAAACTTGAAAAACGAAAAAGAGAAGCTCTTTAATTCTATTTGGGAGCAATACGAAATTACATATCATAAGGCTAAAGAAATTCAAGATGTTAATGCTAATTACAGTACGGAAGAAAAAAGAGCACGGGAACTGAGATACAGCATAAAAGAATTAGGCAGTGTAAACATCAATTCTATAGATGAATATGCCAAAGTAAGCGAAAGATATAACTTCCTTACAACCCAAAGGGATGACATTAAAAAAGCCGAAGATAATCTTTTGAAAATTATAGATGATTTGGAAAGGCTTATGAAAGAGCAGTTTGCTAATCAATTCGGGCTTATATCACAAAACTTCAACGAAGTTTTCAGAGAAATGTTCGGGGGAGGAAAGGCATTACTGAAATTGTCAGACTCAAATGATATACTGGAAAGCGGAATAGACATTATAGTTCAGCCGCCGGGTAAGACAACTCAAAATATGATGCTTCTTTCAGGCGGTGAAAGAGCGCTTACGGCAATAGCTATATTGTTTGCTATATTAAAAATGAAGCCGTCGCCGTTTTGTGTTTTAGACGAGATAGAGGCGGCTCTTGACGATGCCAATGTTAAAAGGTTTGCCAGATACTTACAGCGATTTTCAGGCACAACACAGTTTATAGTTATAAGCCACAGAAAAGGCACTATGGAGGCGGCAGATGTGCTTTATGGTGTTACAATGCAGGAAAAGGGAATTTCCAAAGTACTGTCTGTTAAGTTTGACGATATAAAAGATACGGAGGTATAAAATGGGACTGTTTGATTTTTTTAAGAATAAAAATAAAGAAGTTAAAGAAGAAAATATTGAGGAGAATTTAACATCACAGGAGACAGTTGAACCTGAAAAAGAAGAAGCAACTGAAAGCCAAGCTTCTGAAGAAAATTTTGAAGAAGTAAAAGAAGAAGTAGAAGAAGAATTAGATGAGATAATAGAAGAAACTGTTTTAGAAGAAGACACAGAAGAATTTGCAGAAAACTCAGAAGATAATAAAGAAGAATTAAATACCAAAAATGCAGATGAGAATACAAAAGAAACAGTTGAAGAAATTTCTGAAGAAAAGGCAGAAGAGCCTGTAAATAACAATGCAACTGTAGAAAATACAGAAAGCGAAGAAACAAATGAAACACCTAAAAAAGGATTTTTTGCCCGTCTTAAAGAAGGCCTTGGCAAAACACGAAAAAATATTCTTGGCAGTGTAGACAGTGTTTTAGGTGCTTTTACTAAAATTGACGAAGACCTTTTTGAAGAGCTGGAAGAAGCTCTTATTATGGCAGACTTAGGCGTTCAAACAACAATGGATATCTGTGATAACCTTAGGAAACGTGTTAAAAAGGAAAATGTAACAGACCTGTCAAAAATTAAAGATATGCTTTGTGAAGAAATAAGCGCCATACTTACAGAAGGCTGTGAGGAAGAATTCGAGATTAAAAAGCCCACAGTTATGCTTGTAATAGGTGTAAACGGTGTTGGAAAGACAACAACTATAGGAAAGCTTGCTTCTCTTTATAAAAAAGAAGGAAATAGCGTTATGCTTGCCGCAGCCGATACTTTCAGGGCAGCAGCTATAGACCAGCTTATGGTATGGGGTCAAAGATGCGGTGTAGATGTAATTAAGCATGAAGAAAACTCAGACCCGGCAGCAGTTGTTTTTGATGCAGCCAATGCAGCCAAAAACAGAAAAACAGATATTCTTATATGTGATACAGCCGGAAGACTTCACAACAAGAAAAATCTTATGGAAGAGCTTAAAAAGATTTCTAAGGTTATAGAAAGGGAATATCCTGAGGCTAACAAAGAAGTATTTCTTGTTCTTGATGCCACAACAGGACAGAATGCACTTCAGCAGGCGAAGCTTTTTAAAGAAGTTTCGGAAATTACCGGCATTATACTTACAAAGCTTGACGGCACAGCTAAAGGCGGAATTGTAGTTGCCATTAAATCTGAGCTTCAAATTCCTGTACGTTATATAGGTGTAGGAGAAGGAATAGAAGATTTGCAGAAGTTTAATCCTGAAAGCTTTGCAAAGGCACTTTTCGATGCTGAATAAATTTATTTTACTTTGTAAAGGAAAAATACTTGACAGACGGTCTTAAATATTGTATTATACTTCCTTGTAAAGTAATTTTACTTTACATATTAAACAGGGGTCACTGATATGGATGATATTTTGAAGGCCACACTTTTATATGACTTTTATGGCGAACTGCTTACACAAAAACAAAAGACAATTTTTGAATACTATTACCTTAACGACTGTTCTCTTACAGAAATAGGTGAGGAACTGGGTATAAGCCGCCAGGCTGTTAGGGATTTGCTTAAAAGAACAGAAAATATACTTTTAAGCTATGAACAAAGACTCAAGCTTGTTGAAAAATTCGGTATTCAAAAAGAGTCTGTACGCCGGATTAAAAGTCTTGCTCAGGAGATAGAAAAAAGCTGCACAATAAGCAGTGAGGCAATAGAAAAGATTGAGGAAATTAAAAATATTGCCGATGAAATTTTGGATTAGGAGGTTTCCTGATGGCATTTGAAAATCTTTCTAATAAACTGCAAGAAGTTTTCAAACAGCTCAGGGGTAAGGGGAAACTTACGGAAGCCGATGTTAAAGCGGCTATGCGTGAAGTTAAAATAGCCCTTCTTGAGGCCGATGTTAACTTTAAAATAGTAAAGCGGTTTATTAATAACGTGACTGAAAGAGCCATAGGCAGTGAGGTTATGGAAAGCCTTACTCCAGGCCAGCAAGTTATAAAAATAGTAAATGAAGAACTTATTGAGCTTATGGGCAGTACCCAAAGCAAGCTCACATTTGCAAATCATCCGCCTACAGTTTATATGATGGTTGGTTTGCAGGGTGCCGGTAAAACAACCACAAGCGGTAAGCTTGCAGGGCTTTTAAGAAAACAGGGCAAAAAGCCGCTTCTTGTAGCCTGTGACGTTTACAGACCGGCAGCCATTAAACAGCTTCAAGTTGTAGGTAAAACTTACGATATACCGGTTTTTGAAATGGGCGATAAGGTTAGTCCTGTCGAAATTTCAAAAAAAGCTTTGGAATATGCCCAGCAGAACAGAAACGACGTTATACTTATAGATACAGCCGGACGACTTCATATAAATGAAGAACTTATGGACGAGCTGAAAGATATTAAAGATACTGTTAAGCCACAGGAAATACTTCTTGTTGTAGATGCTATGACAGGTCAGGACGCCGTAACTGTTGCAGAAGGTTTTGACGGCCAGCTTGGCATAGACGGTATTATACTTACAAAGCTTGACGGTGATGCCAGAGGCGGTGCGGCACTTTCAGTAAGAAGTGTTACAAACAAGCCTATAAAGTATATTGGTATGGGTGAAAAGCTTGAGGATTTAGAGCCGTTTTATCCGGAACGTATGGCTTCAAGAATACTGGGCATGGGAGATGTTTTATCTCTCATTGAAAAGGCTCAGCAGAATATAGATGCAAAAGAAGCCGCTGCTATGGAAAAGAAGTTAAGAGAAAACGACTTTACTCTTGATGACTTTTTAAGCCAAATGCAGAACATACGAAAAATGGGCCCTCTTAAAGATTTAATAGGCATGATGCCGGGCATGAATGCCATTAACATGGATGCTTTAAACAAAGTCGATGCCGAAAAAGAAATGGGGCATGTAGAGGCTATAATCCAGTCTATGACAAAGGAAGAACGCTCCAACCCTTCAATTTTAAACGGACCACGTAAAAAGAGAATAGCTCTTGGAAGCGGCCGCTCAATAGCCGAGGTTAACAGGCTTGTTAAACAGTTTGAAGAAATGAAAAAAATGATAAAACAGGTTTCTTCAATGACTAAAGGTAAAAAAGGAAAATTCAAGTTTCCTTTTAGATAAAACAGTTTATTTTTCAGGAGGTGAAACGAAATGTCAGTAAGAATCAGATTAAAAAGATTAGGTGCTAAAAAAGCTCCTTTCTATAGAATCGTAGTTGCTGATTCAAGAGCAGCAAGAAACAGCAAATCAATCGATGAAATCGGATACTACAACCCAACAACTGAGCCTGCAGCTTTAAAAGTTGATGCTGAGGCAGCAGCTAAATGGATTGCTAACGGTGCTCAGCCATCAGATACTGTTAAGGCTTTATTAAAGAAAGCCGGCGTTATCAAAGATTGATTTTCTTCTTCCTCGGGAGGATGTATATGAAAGAATTATTGGAAGTTATTGCAAAAAATCTTGTTGACCACCCGGAAGATGTGGTAGTTACAGAGGTTCAGGGTGAAAAATCACTTGTTCTTGAACTTAAGGTAGCTCCTGATGATATGGGAAAAGTAATTGGTAAACAGGGCAGAATTGCAAAAGCCATCCGAACAGTCGTTAAAGCGGCTGCTGTCCATGAGGATAAGCATATTGTAGTAGAAATAGTACAGTAAAGAGCATAT
>CALWSS010000166.1 GCA_944384255.1 uncultured Clostridia bacterium | reverse complement strand
AAGAAAATAAACCCAAGAAAACAACAGACCGGATTTTGAGCCGGTCTAATTGTCGTGGAGATTTTTATTTAGTTGAGAACATTTAAAAAACCTGCGAAAAGGTCTTGACTTTTGTTAGCAGGTTTTTGTGCCAAACAGCCCATTTCAAGAATGTTCCGTAAATAGAATCCAATTTCTTTATAAATTTATCAAATAAATCCAGAAGTTTATTTATAAAATTAAGTTGTTTAGGTGCATGGTTACGATGTATGTTATTAACATAATTACCGGCAAACATTGGCACAACCGTCATAGATGTAACCAGCGACATAGTAAGAGCAAAAATTATGGCATAAGCCAAGTCCTTCATCATTTCAATCATCATTCCGCTTACAAATACAAACGGAACAAATACGACTATTGTAGTTAATGTAGATGCCACAATAGAAGCACGTACTTCTTTTCCGGCTCTGTATGTGCCTTTTATTTTTCCATAACCTAATGTTGTACGGTAGCGGTATATATTTTCCAGTACAACAACGGAGTTATCTACCAGCATACCAACACCAACTGAAAGACCACCCAGCGAAATCATATTAAGTGTTGTACCTGAAAAATATAAAAGTACAAATGTACCTATAATTGAAATAGGCATAGAAACTGCAATTACACCTGTTAATCCTACATTTTTAAGGAATACAAACAAAACAATAATTGAAAGTATTGCACCTGAAAAAATGTTTGACAATACGTTATTTATTGAGTTTTCAATACTGCTTGCCGACTCACTTACTATTTCCATAGTAATATCAGGGTAATCATTTGATATTGCATTAATTTCATCCCTAACATCATTTACTACCGAAACAGTATTTCCGTCACTGGATTTAGTTACCGAAACAGATATACATCTTTCACCGTTATACCGGCTTATGGACTCTGTTTCTTTTTCACACTCAGTAATTGTAGCTATATCCTCAAGCTTAAGCACAGTGCCTTCCGAAATCTGTATAGGTGTGTTTTTAATATCGTCTATACTTTCCATTTGAAGCTTTGTGCTTATGGTAAGTGATTTATCACCATAATCAACACTGCCGCCTGCCTGATTGCTGTTTTCCTGAGACAAAATCTGACCTATAGATGTCATGCTAAGTCCAAGGCCTTCCAAAATTTCAGGGTCTATCTCTATTTTTATCTCTTTTTCGGCACCACCCATAACGTCAACCGACGCAACACCTGACTGTCTTTCAAGGCGAGGCTCTATATTATCTTCTACAAATGTTTTTAACTCATACTCATCCATACTGTCAGAAGCTACAACAGCAGTAACTACCGGCATGGAGTTCATATCCATTTTCATTATATTTGGAGAGTCGCAGTCATCAGGAAGCATTGCTTCAACCATACTAAGTTTATCTCTCAAATTAGTAACAGCCGTATCCAAATTAGTTCCATAACTGAATTCAACCATTACCATAGAACTTCCTTCCGATGATGTGGAAGTTATGGACTCTACATCTTCCACATTGGCAACGGCACTTTCTATTTTTTCAGTAACAAGGCTTTCTACCTCCTCCGGGCCTGCATCTTCATAAGTTGTCATTACCATGGCTATAGGCATATCAACATCGGGAATCAGTGCCATTTCCATTTTAGAAACAGAAACTATACCTAATATAACTATAATAAGCATTACCATTATAATGGCTACCGGACGCTTAATTGAAATTTTAGTAAAATCCATATATGTATCACACGCCTTTCTGTCAAAACTCAATTAAGATTCCGTTATGCTTACTGTGCTTCCGTCACTAAGGAAATCCTGACCGGTAGTTACAACCTTATCTCCCATGTTGACACCACTGGTAATTTCTATGTATTCATCATTTTTAAGGCCTGTTTCAACAATGGTTTTATGTGCTACATTGTTTTCGTCCACAACAAATACGTACTTTTCTCCGCTGCTTTCAATTACGGTATTTAAAGGTACTGAAATTGTGTTGTCTTTCTTATCAAGTACAAGTTTAATTGATGCAAACATACCCGGCTTAATTTCATGGCTGCTGTTTTCCAAATAAGCCTCAACGGTATAAAGCTTCGTCTGACTGTCTGCCGTAGGTGAAATGTTTGAAATAACAGTTTCAAAAGGCTCTTCGGATACTGCCGAAATTGTAATATAAACTTTAGAACCTACAGATATTCTGTTGATAACATCTTCCGAAACGCTGAAAGATACTTTAATATCATCTAAGCTTGTTATAGTCATAGCCTCACTTTGGGCACTTACGGTAGAGCCTTTTGTTATGTTAATGCTGCCTATTGTGCCGTCTATTTCAGCACGGACTTTTGTATCTTCAAGGCTTTTTTGAGCGCTTTCAAGTGAAACTTGAGCCTGCTCTACAGAAGCCTGCGACTGATTAACTGTTGCTTGTGATGATTTTTTTGTTTCTTCAGAAATTTTGTTTTTCTGCAGTTCAAGCTCGTTTTTGGCAGAATCCAGCTGAAGCTTTATCTGGTCTGCACTTGACTGCAAATCTTCCAATTCCTGTTGTGATATGTTGCCTATTTCATAAAGTTTTTGGGATTTTTCCAATTCCTCCAAAAGGTCGTCATACTGTATCTGCAATGTATCCACATTAGACTGAAGCTGCTGAAGCTGTACTTCCATGCTTCCGCCTACATTTGATTCGTAATTAGCCTGTGCCGACTCCAAGCCTGCCTGAGCTGAGTTTAATGAAGCCTGAGCCTGCTGAACTTCCAACTGAGCATTTGTGTCGTCAATTTCAAAAAGTATATCCCCTGCTTTAACATTATCTCCAAGGGACACATATACATTTTTTACTGTGCCGCCTACTTTAGGCACTACCGAAACCTGACTATCCGATGATACTTTGGAAGATACACTTACATACTGTTCGATTGTAAGTGGTTCTATTTCGCTTACATTTACAGCTACAGATGTTACAGCGGCATTTTCTCCTGCTCCTTCCGGTTGCTTTGAGCCACAAGAAGTGCACAGATATACAATAGCAGTCAGTAATGTTATGCCAATCAGACTTTTTTTCATAATTCACTTCTCCTTCTGTTTAATATTCTGCCGATGAGATAAAATTAATTTAAAACTCCTAATATCTCATCATTTTTAAACACAGTTTTATTTGCTGTTAACAAAACATGAACATTCAGCCTCTTTTATTTGGCTGAATATAAAAATGTTGTATCACTGCCTTCCATTTAAAGGATTTAACGATTTAAAAGTATATATTCGCTTTATGAACTAAACATCAAGCCAATTTAAACTGAATATGAACTTTTATGCTTTAAACCATTAAATTGTACAAATCCGTTTATAAACAGGTTTTTTAATGTGGTTTATTAATAATTAGTTCATAATACACATTTATAATAAAACCATACAAAAGGAGGTAAATTTATGTTTCATATTTTAGTTGTTGAAGACGACAGAGAGCTTAGGAATCTGTTCTGCACTGTTCTTGAAAAAAAAGGTTATACATGTATACCGGCACAAAACGGAAAAGAAGCTCTTGATTTGCTGGATTCAGAATACATAGACCTTATAATAACCGATATAATGATGCCGGTTATAGACGGGTACGACTTTATAAAATCTCTTAGAGATGCGTCTTATAATCAGCCGGTTTTAATAATAACGGCAAAAGACAGCTTTGATGACATGGAAAAAGGCTTCCGTGCCGGTACAGATGACTATATGGTTAAACCAATTAACGTAAACGAAATGGCATTACGTGTAAAAGCTCTTTTAAAACGTGCCAAAATAAATAACGAAAGAAAGCTTACTGTAGGAAATACCGTTTTTGAATACGATTCTCTTACTGTATTTACAAATAAAGGAGAGGAAACACTGCCGCAAAAAGAATTTCTTCTGCTTTTTAAGCTTATATCATACCCAAACCATATTTTTACAAGACATCAGCTTATGGATGAAATATGGGGTATGAACTCCGAAAGTGACATGCGTACCGTTGATGTACACATTGGCAGATTAAGAGAGCGTTTTAAAGACAACAAAGATTTTGAAATTGTTACTGTTCGCGGCTTAGGTTATAAGGCGGTGAAAAAGCGTGAAAAAAATACCTGATTTAAGATTAAGTGCACTTTTTATACTGCTTATATTCATAATACAGACAATAAGCTCATCTGTTTTTCCTTTAATAACCATAATTGCCATTAATATGGGCTACATTAAAAACCCCAACCCGGTTATAATGCTTACTTTTATATTGGTTTTCAGTATTATAATAGGTGTAATAATGGCAAAAATAATCAGCAAACGTGTTTTAAAGCCCATAACAGACCTTAATGAAGCCACAAAAAAAGTTGCAAAAGGCGATTTTAATGTACAAATAGAAGAAATAGGAATTGGAAAAGAAATAAAAGAAATGACTCACAGTTTTAATATAATGACAAAAGAGCTTAAAAACATAGAAACTTTCCGTAATGATTTTGTTTCAAATGTTTCCCATGAGTTTAAAACACCTTTATCAGCTATAGAGGGTTATGCCACACTGCTACAGGATGAAAACATTTCAAAAAATGAAAGGGAAAATTATATAGAACGCATTATTTCCAGTTCAAAAAGGCTTTCAACCCTTTCAGGTAATATACTTATGATTTCAAAACTGGAAAATCAGGAAATAGTACTGGATAAAAGAAAGTTTTCACTTGATGAACAGATAAGAAGCTGTATACTGTCTTTAGAACATTTATGGAGTGAAAAAAACATATCTCTTGATATAGAAATGGATAATGTTGTATTTTACGGCAACAAAAGCATGGTATCTCATATATGGTTTAATATAATCTCAAATGCCATTAAATTTACACCTAATGGTGGGCTAATATCAGTTAAAATGAAAAACGAAAATAACTGGGTAAAAGTAGTTATTTCCGATACGGGAATAGGAATGTCGGAAGAAGTAAAAAAGCATATATTTGAAAAATTCTACTGTGCCGATAAATCCCGAAACGACAGCGGAAACGGTCTTGGCCTTACACTTGTAAAACGCATAATTGAATTATGCGGCGGAAAAATAGAAGTTGAAAGCCAAAAAAATATAGGTGCAAAATTTACAGTAAAGCTTCCAAACATCACTGAAACTTAATAAATTAAGGGCATATAATATTTTTTATATGCCCTTTTTTGCATTTAACTATAAATTTATAATTTGCTTTAAAGCATTTGCTCGGCTAATCGTGTTATAAGGCTGTCAGAATACTTGTAAAAACTTAAATACAGCATTGTATCATCAGTAAAACCGCATTTTTCCTGTATTATCTTTTTGGACTCCTCAAGTGTTAAAGCCTCTTTTTCCATACCGTTATATCCTCCCGCCTTTATTATTTTAGGAAAATCAACATAGGCAGTATCAGTATCAACAAAACCGCTTATACCGTTTACTGTGCCTGACGAGCTGTTCTGCCACATATCAACTCGGCCTTTATAGGTATACTGCCCGCTTCTGTATTCTGCAAGCCAAATGCTGTAGTCTTTTACTTTGTTTGTGTCTATATAATTTGTGAGCCAGTACTTATTGGCATAAAGCATAGGATAAAAGCCGAATTCCTTAAGCCTGCCCATAAATGCCAGTGCAATATTAGTTATTTTTTCTTTTGTAAGGCTCGTAAGAGAGCTGTCTTCAATGTCTACAGCGGCCGGGTATGGGAATTTATATTTTTTAATAATGCTTATGAAAAAATCCGCTTCCTGAATTGCTTCATTTTCCGTTGTAGCCAAACAATAATGATAAACTCCCATATCAATGCCCTGTGCCTGAGCATTAGTCATATTTGTATCAAAGTTTTTGTCTTTAAGGCTTTTGCCGTATGACGCTCTGGCCATTGCAAAGCTTACACCGGATGATTTAACTTTTTTCCAGTCTATAGTTCCCTGCCATACCGAAACATCTATTCCGTTTACGGACATTTTAAAACCTCCTTACTTTTTTATAATATATAATATGAAAAAGTAAGTGAAAACGACACAAAATATTGAAATAAACTGCACTTTTCTACAAAAAAACAAAAAATCCGAACTAAATTTATCAGCTCGGATTTTGTAATATTAATTATTCAACGCCTTTTATTTTTTCTTTTGTTTTTAAAATCAGATAAAGGCAGTTATTCCATGGTGTAGACACACCGTTTTTTAAACCTTCTTCTATTACAACTCCAGAAAAACTGTCAACCTCTGTTTTTCTGCCTGCTTCCATATCCTGAAGCATTGAAGTTTTACTGTTTGGTTCAGAACCCATGGCTATTTTTACGCTTTCTTCTACATCTTTTTCATCAATATTTATGCCTTTGCTTTGAGCAACAAGCATAACTTCTTTCATTACTTCTCTTAAAGCCCTGTTAAGCTCCGGTATACCACCAAAGCCCCAGTATGGCGAGCCTGTAGCGGCAGAAAGCTGGTTCATGCCAACATTACGCATGAATTTAACCCATACAGCTCTTATCATATCTTTACATACATCGTTTTTTATGCCTGCCATGTCAAAGAGCTCTTTTACTGCCTTAACTTCAGGGCTTATAACTGTATTGTCAGCTTCACCAAACTCAATTACACCTTCCCAAGAACATTTAATGCCTTCTGGTGTTCTTTCGGCATCGGACTTACTAAGACCATAAAGCACTGTATTTTCAGTATAAACCGATTTGATTTTATCTCTTGCCGAAACACCGTTAAGTATAGTTAAAATTATTGTGTTTGGTGTAATTATGTTCTTAACATCATTAATTGCACTTTCGAGCTGATAGTTTTTTACTGAAAATATAACAAGGTCTGCCTTCCAATTTTCATTATCCGGCTCCACAACTAAAGGCATTATTTTTTCTCCGTTTATTGTTTCACCTTTTTCCCTAAGCCTTTTGGCTCTGTTTCCGCCGGCAATAACAGCAAAGTTATCACCCATTAAATTATACAGCCTTCTGCCGTAAGTACAACCAATAGCCCCAAAACCAACAATAGCCGCTTTTTTAATATCCATAATTCCTCTAATTCCTTCCTTTAAAAATTAATGTTTTTTCCAGTCCAGAACACCGCCTGTTGCAGCAGAGCTTGCCTGAGCAGCATAACGTGCAAGGTAGCCGCTCTGAACTTTAGGCTCATACTTCCACTGAGCTTTCCTTTTTGCCAGTTCCTCATCGCTGACATGCAGAGTAACTTCTTTTTTATAAACGTCTATTGTTATTTTATCACCATCCTGCACAAAAGCAATAGGTCCGCCTTCGGCAGCTTCCGGAGATATATGCCCAATAAAACATCCGTTATTTGTGCCGGAAAATCTTCCGTCAGTAATAAGTGCCGTACTTGTAGCAAGGCCCTGACCGTTCATAAGTTTCATTGGTCTGTACATTTCCCTCATACCTGGACCGCCTTTAGGGCCTTCATACCTAATTACCACAACATGCCCCGGTTTAATTTTAAGCTGTTCAAGAGCCAGAGAACATTCTTCTTCGCTATTAAAGCATATAGCCTCTCCTGTAAAGCAACGTACCTCTTCAGCAATAGCTGCCGGTTTGGCAACACCGGTATCCGGAGCTAAATTACCACGCATAATTGCCACTCCGCCTAATGTACTGAAAGGATTTTCAAAATGCCTGATAACATTATCATTACACGGTCCATACATATAATTGGTGTTTTCAATATTTTCTGCCAATGTTTTGCCTGTAACAGTCATTACATCCGTATTAATGTGGTCTTTAAGATATTCCATAACCCTTTCAACGCCGCCTGCTTTATAAAAATCTTCCATATCATAATCATTGGAAGCCGGGTTTATCTTAGCTATATGTGGTATAATGCCGCTTATTCTGTCAAACTCCTGCATTGTCCAAGAAGGGTCAATTCCAGCTTCATAACCAATAGCTGCAATATGCAGCACGGCATTAGTAGAGCCTCCTGTTGCCATAACATAGGAAATAGCGTTTTGTATGGATTTTTTATTTACTATATCTTTAGGCCGTATATTTTTAGACACAAGCTCAACTATTTTTTCTCCTGTTTTTTTAGCACTTCTGAGTCTTTCGTTATATACAGCCGGTATAGCTCCGCCGCCAGGGAGAACAAGCCCAAGGGCTTCGGCAGTACAGCACATAGTGTTGGCCGTACCGTAAAAATTACATGAACCACATGTAGGCTGTGTAATTTTCTGAAGATTTAATACTTCTTCCCACTGAGCAAGGCCTTTTTGATACTTACCGTAAGTTTCAGCAACTGTTGTACTATCTGCCTTAGTTTTCTCTCCATACGACGGACCACTGAGCATAGGTCCACCCGGAACCATAATCGCCGGTATATTAGCCCTTAAACAGCC
>CALWSS010000165.1 GCA_944384255.1 uncultured Clostridia bacterium | reverse complement strand
GGTACTCTTTTCTTACCATTTCCTTAAGTGAGGAGCCGCTGCGGTAGCCGTGAACAATGTCTATTCTGTAAACATCGCTTTTGGCTTTTTTAAGCACACTGTCTATATAAGTCTTGGCCTGAAATCTGTTCATGCCATGAACATCTATTTCTATAAAGCCGCTGCCCTTCATAATTAATCAATCCTTAAGTGCTCTAACTTGGTCAAATTCGTCTGTAATTTCTTTTGAAGGAGCCTCCGTTAAAAGGCTGACTACTACAATAAACAGACACGCTACAATAAATGCCGGAAGAAGCTCGTATATATTCCAAATTCCGCCCATTGGCTTAATAAGGTATTTCCAAATAAATACCATTGCACCGCCTGAAATCATGCCGGCTATAGCACCATATCTGTTTGACCTTCTCCAGAAAAGAGCAAAAAGCACAACCGGTCCGAATGAAGCGCCAAAGCCTGCCCAAGCAAATGAAACTATACCGAATACTGAGCTGTCCGGGTTTCTTGCTATAATGGCAGCTATAACGGCTATAACAAGAAGTGTAATTCTTGCCATTGCCATAGTTCTTTTAGGCTCGTTGTTAATGTCAACAAATATACCGAATATATTTTTAGAAACAGCTGAAGATGCAGCTATAAGCTGTGAATCGGCTGTAGACATTGTAGAAGCCAAAATTCCTGCCAATATAACACCTGCTAAAAGAGCCGGAATAATACCGAGCTGACTTAAAAGTGATGAGATTTCTACAATAATTGTTTCAGAAGCTGAGCCTTCAAGGAACTCAATAGCCCCTACGTTAGTCATGGCAAGGCCTACAACACCAATAAATATAGCAACTGCAAGTGAAATAACAACCCAAATAGTAGCAATTCTTCTTGAAAGCTTAAGCTTATTATGGTCGTTTATAGCCATAAATCTTAAAAGTATATGAGGCATACCGAAATATCCAAGGCCCCAAGCCAATGTCGAAATCTTAGTAATAAATCCGTAAGGTGAAGCCGTGTTTGTTTCTAACGCATAAGTAGCATTCATTGAAAAATAACCAGGAAGGTCTTTGGCATTAGCAATAACATTATCAATACCGCCTGCCACATGTACACCAAATACAAGCACTATAACAAGAGCCACTGTCATAACAATACTTTGTATAAGGTCTGTTGTGCTGGCAGCCAAAAATCCACCAAGTGCTGTATAACCTACAATTACAACAGCACTTATAATCATGGCTGTTAAATAGTCCACACCAAAAAGACTTGCAAAAAGCTTACCGCAGGCTGCAAAACCTGAAGCTGTATAAGGCACAAAGAAAATAAGTATTATAATTGCCGAAAGAGCCATTATAATATTGCTGCTGTCACGATAACGGTTTGAAAAGAAATCAGGAATTGTAATTGAATTTTTACATACATGTGTGTAGCGTCTTATTTTTTTTGCCACAATAAGCCAGTTTACATAAGTACCTATTGCAAGACCTATAGCCGTCCAGCCGGCATCGCATATACCCGAAAGATAAGCAACACCAGGAAGACCCATTAAAAGCCAGCTGCTCATGTCCGATGCTTCGGCACTCATAGCCGTAACAATAGGCCCAAGCTGTCTGCCGCCTAAATAAAAGTCATCGGCACTGTTGTTCTTTTTTGAGCAAATGGCACCCACAACAAGCATACCTATAAGGTACACGCCTATGGAAATCATTATGCAGATTTGATATTTGTCCATTTCTACTACCCCTCTAAAAGTTAAAATTTGTAAAATTATCTGCATTATATCATAAATCCAATTAGACTGAAATACAGAATTAAGTATAGACTATATTCTATACTTAACTATTGATTTTATAAAATTTTCTTTTAAATTAAGTAATAATTACAATACTATTTTTGAAATATTTATTGTATCTTTTTTCATATTAAAATTAATACTCTGCTCTAAACTTTCCAAAAAGCATAGGGAATATTTTTTCGGAATACTGTAAAAGTGAATACTCACCGTTACAAATACACCAATCATACAAAAATGCTCTTTCACACATAGCATAAACCTTAACAATTTCATTAACAGATATATCGTTTCTTATTTGCCCTCTCTGCTGGCCTTCCAAAACTATCTGTCTAAGGACTTTAAAATAAATTCTGTTGTGGTCCATAAGATGCTTTTCACCCTTTGTAACAAGCTGAGAAGAATAAAGCCTTGCCAAAAGGTCCAGTGAAATGCTGTTGTCTATCATTTTAAAAAGCTCTCTGTTTAAATACATAAGCTTTTCAAAACTGTTCATGTCTTTGTCTATTACTTCCATAAGCTCCTGATATTTTTCATCAAAAAGAATTGAAAGAGAGCTTAAAAGAGCGTCTTTTCCCTCGAAATAATGATAAAACGAGCCTTTTGATGTTTGAGATTTATCAATTATTTCTTCTACGGTTGTATCATCGTATCCCTGCTCATAAAACAGCTCCCATGCCGCTGAAATTATTCGTCCTTTTGTGTTTCTTGAATTTTTTTTAGCCATATTTACACCTCTTAAAGCATATCTAATGATTTTTAGAATTTATTAAATTTTAGCATAAAAACAAAAACGGATAAACCCCAGAGTTTACCCGTTTTATTGTTATTTTCAGTTATTATTACTCAGCAGATTTATCCATTGAGTCAAATACTATAAGAAGGTCGTCAGGCTGAACCTTTTCGCCTTCTCTTACAAGTACTTCTTTTACAGTGCCTGCAAATGTTGAAAGTATAGATGTTTCCATCTTCATAGCCTCTACTGTAAGAAGAAGGCTGTTCTTTTCAATATGGTCGCCGGCTTTAACATGAATCTTGCCTACTGTTCCCGGTATAGGTGAACCAACATGAAGAGGATTTGATTTATCTGCCTTAGGGTGTTTGTCAACAGTTTCTTCAACCTTTTTGTCAACTACTGTTATATCACGTGTTACACCGTTAATTTCAAATGTAAGTGTTCTTACACCCTCAGCGTTAGGCTCACTCATTTCGTTAAACTTAATAATAAGGTTTTTGCCTTCGCCAAGTTTAAGCATTGTTTCTTCGCCTTTTTTAAGTCCGTAGAAGAAAACATGGCTTTCAAGTCTTGATACATCGTTATAATACTCAAGATGTTTGCAGAAGTCATCAAATACCTTTGGATAAAGAGCATAACTGATAAGATGCTTCTTTTCAACCATATCTTCTGGAAGATGCTGAAGTATATGTTTTTCAATCTCTTCAAAGTTAGCAGGCTCAAGGCTCTTGCCGGCTCTTTCAGTAAGAGGTTTTCTGTCTTTAAGTACAATTTTCTGAAGTTCTTCTGGGAAACCGCCGTCAGGCTGACCTACCATACCCATAAAGTACTCTATTACGGAGTCAGGGTAAGAAAGGTCTTTTCCTTCTGTAAATATATTATCAGCAGTAAGCTTGTTCTGATACATGAATATAGCCATATCACCTACAATTTTAGCTGTAGGAGTAACTTTTATAATGTTGCCGAAAAGCTCATTTGCCTGTTTGTAAAGCTTTTTAATTTCCTCAAAGTCTTCATCGCTTCCGCCCATAGACTTAACCTGAGCAAGAAGGTTTGAATACTGTCCGCCTGGAATTTCATATCTGTAAATTTCAGTATTAGGTGTTTTAAGGTTGCTTTCAAAGCTGTAGTATACTTTTCTTACATCGGCATAATATTTGCTCAGTCTTGCAAGCTCTGTGCTGTCTAAAAGTGTATCCCTTTCAGTACCTTTAAGAGCCTCAACAATAGAGTTCATAGAAGGCTGGCTTGTAAGACTTGACATAGCCTCAATAGCTGCATCGGCAATATCAACACCGGCTTCGGCAGCCATAAGTATTGTACTTACACCGTTACCTGTTGAATCATGTGTATGAAGGTGAACAGGTATTTTAAGCTCTGATTTAAGAGCTGTAAAGAGTTCTTTTGCAGCATACGGTTTAAGAAGTCCTGCCATATCCTTAATAGCAAATATATGGCAGCCCATTGCTTCAAGCTCTTTAGCCTTTTTAATATAATACTCAACTGTGTATTTCTTCTCGTTTGGATTAAGTATATCACCTGTGTAGCAAATAGCGCCTTCAACAATTTTACCTGTTTTAAGAGCTTCCTCAACAGGCAGTTTCATATTTTCCATCCAGTTAAGGCTGTCGAATATTCTAAATACATCAACGCCTCTTTCAGCAGCTTCTTTAATAAACTCTTTAACTACATTATCCGGATAGTTGCTGTACCCTACTGTATTAGCCGCTCTTAAAAGCATCTGAATAAGTGTATTAGGCATTCTTTCCCTTAAATCCTGAAGTCTAATCCATGGTGACTCATTAAGGAATCTGTAAGCAACATCAAATGTAGCACCGCCCCATGCTTCAACAGAAAAAGCATTTCTCATTACCTGGTTTGTAAGAGGTGCAACCTTTACAAGGTCTATTGTTCTCATACGTGTTGCCATAAGTGACTGGTGAGCATCACGCATTGAAGTATCTGTAATGAAAAGACGTTTTTCATTAAGTATCTTTTGTGTAAAGTCCTTAGCACCAAGTTTTAAAAACTCATCTCTTGAGCCTGTAAAATCGCCTGTTTCAAAAAGCTTTGGTGCAGGAACACTTGTAAAGTCAGGTTTTTCACCCTGCATTTCGTTTACCATTCTGTTGCCTATAAACTCGGCAATTTTTGTAGCTCTGTCCTTGCTTAACTCTATTTCAAAAAGGCTTGGTGTTTCTTCAATAAATGTAGTTGTACATGCACCTTTAACAAATGTGTCATTTTTAAGCACATTTATAAGGAAAGGAATATTTGTTTTAACTCCTCTTACACGAGTTTCTCTTAAAGCCCTTATAGCCTTATTTGCTGCTGTAGCAAAGTTTCTGTCATGAGATATAATCTTAACAAGAAGGCTGTCGTAATATGGTGTAATTTCAGCGCCTGTATATGCTGTACCGCCGTCAAGACGAATACCGTTTCCGGCTCCTGAACGGTAAACGGAAATTTTACCTGTATCAGGGAGGAAGTTATTTGCCGGGTCTTCAGTTGTAACCCTGGCCTGAATTGCATATCCGCTGCAAGTAATGTCTTCCTGTGATTTAATATTTATTTCTTCTGAATTTAAAGGATAGCCTTCTGCAATAAGTATCTGGCTTCTAACTATATCTATGTTTGTAACCATCTCTGTAACAGTGTGTTCAACCTGTATACGAGGGTTCATCTCTATAAAGTAGTAGTTCTGGTCAGCATCAACAAGGAACTCAAGTGTTCCGGCATTTTTGTAGCCTACATGCTTAGCAAGTCTTACTGCATCGGCAAACATTCTTTCACGAACTTCCTGTCTAATAGTGAAAGCCGGTGCATACTCAACTACTTTCTGATGTCTTCTCTGAACAGAACAGTCCCTGTCAAAAAGATGTACTATATTACCGTACTGATCTCCTAAAATCTGCACTTCTACATGCTTTGGAGCTCTAAGGTATTTTTCAATAAATATCTGCTCACTGCCGAAAGCCTTTTTTGACTCTGTTCTTGCTTCGTTATATTCTTTCGGCATGTCTTCTTTTCTGTTTACAATTCTCATACCACGTCCGCCGCCGCCGTTGGAAGCTTTAAGCATTACAGGGTAGCCAATTTTATCAGCTACAGCAATAGCTTCTTCCTCGCTTGTTAAGGCATGGTCAACACCCGGTATAATAGGCACATTGCACTCAATAGCCATTTTTTTGGATGAGATTTTATCGCCCATGGCGTCCATACTTGCTTTGTCAGGGCCAATAAATACTATGCCGTTATCGGCACAAGCCTGAGCAAAGTCTGAATTTTCAGACAAAAATCCGTAACCCGGATGAATAGCATCAGCACCTTTTTCCTTGGCTATTTTAATAATGCCCGGAATATCAAGGTATGCTTCAATAGCACCTTTTTTTCTGTCAAGCTCATAGGACTCATCAGCTTTTGTTCTGAAAAGAGAATATTTGTCCTCTTTTGAGTAAATGCCTATTGTTTGAATATCCAACTCATTAAGAGCCCTGTAAACCCTAATGGCAATCTCCCCACGGTTTGCCACAAGAACTCTTTTAAAGTTCCTAATTTTTATATTCTCCATTCTAATCCCTCCAGAATGTTTCTTATAATTTCTAATTGTAAACTTCAAACCCGATGTAAGTATTATAATATATGTATACACATTAGTAAACTATATTTTATTTACACCTTCCATAAGTATTACTTATATCTAATAGTATTTTCAGCCAAAAACTTCCGAAATAACCTCTCTTATATACTTTTTAGGGCAGATTTCAATGTTAAGTTTGTCAATATTTTTCAAATTTTTATGAGCCTCTTGTGAAATATAGACTTTTTTAAATCCCATACGATTCAATTCTTTTATACGAAGCTCAGTAGAAGGCACTTTTTTAATCTCCCCTGTAAGACCTACATCACCTATAAAAGCCGTTGTGCTTTTAACCGGTTTATTATAAAAAGACGAAGCAATGCTTATTAAAATGGCCATGTTAGATGAAGGCTCACGTAATTTCAGTCCTCCTACAGCTTTAACAACTACATTTTTGTCAAACAAATTTACGGAACACCTTTCTTCCAGTATTGAAATTAAAGTGTTCAGCTGTTCTCTTTTTAAAGACTCTCCTATTCTTTGTGGATACGGTGTAAAAGACCGGGAAACAAGGCTTTCGACTTCCACAATAATAGGCCGTGAGCCCTCACGGACTACTGTTATGGCGCTTCCGCTTACTGCTTCATTGTCACTTCTTGATGTAACAAAAAATTCTGAAGGATTATCTATAGACACAAGGCCTTCTTCAGTCATAGAGAAAAATCCCATTTCTCCCGTGCTCCCAAACCTGTTTTTGGTTGCCATAATGCTTCTGAGCTCATCTTCATTGTTTCCGTCTATAATTAAAACAGTATCAGCCAAATGCTCCAAACTTCTTAAACCGGCTAACTCATCGCTTTTATTCATCTGGCCTATGATAATAACGGCAACAGGTTTAACTCCGCCTTTAGCAATACGTACAAGCTCCCCGGCACACTCCATAGTTTGGGTAGGATTTCCGGCTCTGGCAGGAAGAAATTCCGAAAGAGCAAATGTCTGTATACTGTCTACAATTACTAAATCAGCATTTGTTTTTTCTGACGCAGTAATTACATTATCCATACTGTTGTCGGCCATAAGCCATACATTGGAGTTTATATCATTTAAAATTCTGTCGGCACGGCTTTTAATCTGGCTTTCGCTTTCCTCACCGGAAGCATAAAGCACATTAAGGCCTAAATTTGCCGCCGCATTAGAAATTGTTAAAGCTAAAGTAGATTTACCACCGCCGGGAGGTGATGTTAAAATAGTTACCGAATCTTTAACAAGTCCACCACCAACCACCCTGTCAAACTCATTTATTCCGGTTACTATTCTTTCTCCTTCTCCGCTTTGAGCCGTTTTAAGGCGAAGAACTCTGGCTTGTTTTTTACGTTTATCATTTTTTGCACTTTTCTTAGTTTCCTCACGTACAGTTTCTTCTGTAAATGTATTGTATTCTCCGCATTTCGGGCAAACTCCCATCCATTTAGGCGAAACAGTGCCGCAGGTAGAGCAGACATAAACGGTTTTTTCCTTCATATCAAAAGCCACCTTAAATTAAAATTCCTTTATGGGTAATATATCAATTTAATAAAACAGCTGTCAATATTCAGTCTTATTTACTTATGAAAAATTTATTAAAACATAAAAGTAAACACTTTATTCACATTTTACTTATATACAAATTGATTTTAAGTTGGTATAATAATTTATGAATACTAAACCGTCCAACCGGCATTGTATTATAATTATTAGGAGGGTAGTTAAAATGGCAGTTGTTGATGAGTTAATTCGTTTGGAAGATAACGGCACTCTTAGTTTTGGCGATTATACATCCGACACTAAAAAGAAAGTGCCTGACTTTAATGTTAACGGTGATGTTTATTATGTAAAAACATATAGCGAGATTACAAGACTGGAAAAAAACGGCAGGCTTCTTCTTGAGTCCGTTCCTGGCAGCGCTATACATAACTTTACTGAAAATAAATCATTGGTTTCATTTTCAATAGAAGGTTTAGGCGACATTCAAATTACAATGGAGCTTGAGCCTGAAAGCGAATACCGTGTAGTTGTAGATGACTTTAACATAGGAAGCGTTAATTCCGGTTTATCCGGCAAAGTTTCATTTAGTGTTGAAGCAAACGGTGCTTCCAAAAATGTTAAGCTTGAAAAAATGTAACTAAAAATCAAAACGGCCATACAGGCCGTTTTTTATTGATTTTAAAAATGGAAAGCATTTCATAACTTTATATTTTAATTATTTGAAATACTAAATATATAAAAATATAAAGGAGGAAATTAAATTGGATATAACAAATTATTCCGAAGAAGAATTTTTTAATCTTCCCCTTCCGGCACAGCAAAAAATTATATCCGAATCGGTACAGACTTTAACAGATGCCGAAACAAAAGAGCTTTATGAGGAACTTGCCAAAAAATTTTACAGCTCAGGGAATATTAAATATTAAATATTAAATTTTACACAAAAAGTCAAAAATCCAAATTATTTTTTTATGCCCAAACCAAAACCATAAATAACACACATAAAAAGAACGGATAACCTGTATCCGTTCTTTTGTTGTTTTATGCTCTTTCTTTAATTTCTTTTGTAATTCTTGCTATAAACTCATCAATGCTCTGCTGGCCTTCTTCTCCGTTTTCTCTTGAACGAACAGAAACCACATTTGCCTCAACATCTTTTTCACCAACCACAAGCATGTAAGGCACTCTTTCGTTTCTTGCTTCTCTAATCTTAAAGCCTATCTTTTCTGCTCTGTGGTCTGTTTCAACTCTAACACCAGCTTCGTCAAGCTTAGCAGCTACGCTGTCTGCATAATCAGCAAACTTGTCGGAAATTGGAAGAACCTTAACCTGTACCGGTGAAAGCCATGTAGGAAGTGCACCTGCATAATGCTCAATAAGTATACCTATAAATCTTTCAATTGAACCAAAGCATACACGATGAATCATAACAGGAC
>CALWSS010000164.1 GCA_944384255.1 uncultured Clostridia bacterium | reverse complement strand
TTTAAAAGTTTCACCAAGAAAATCTCTTGCTATATCATCAAAATTATATGTGTCTTTAGTTGAATTTAAAATATATCCGGCAATCTGTGTATCAAAAACAACGCCTTTTATATCTACAGGTGAAGTAAGGCTCATATCTTTTTTAATGTCATGACCTATTTTTTTATAGTTTTCATCTGAGAAATATTTTTCTAAAGATTTTAGCAAATCATCTGATGAAAAATTGTCACTGCTTTCTATAAAACAGCCGCCGTTTTTGCCGTAAATGCTTACTCCTTCTATTTTTTCGTTTTCTGAAATAATTACATAAGAGGATTCATCTTTAAAATTATCGTATACATAATTCACACAATCGTTTTCAGAGCAGATATAGCAGTAATTACTTTCAGACACAATATCTTCTTTCTTTTCTTCTGCCGAAAACCTGTTTAACATAGACTTAAACTCAAGTTCTTTAATATACTCATAAGCTTCACTGCTTATATCGGTACCTATAGAAGGCATTTGGCCTAAATCAAGCTCCACTGGTGCATTTGTAACAATCTCAACAAGAAAACGGCTCATTAAAGCCTGTTCTTTATACTCTTTTAAGTTTGCAGAAGCCTTTGCAGGCTTTACCAAGTCGGCATTTTTAATTGCCTCGTCAACGGTTTTAAACTGCTGAATAATTTTAACAGCAGTTTTTTCACCTATTGAAGGCACACCCGGTATATTATCTGATGTATCACCCATAAGAGCCTTAACTTCTATAAATTCCTTAGGTGTAACACCATATTTTTCTTCTACATCTTTGGCGTAATAGTCCTCAACTTCCGTTTTGCCGCCTTTTGTTTTAGGTATTTTAATTTTAAGTGTATCAGTTGCAAGCTGTAATAAATCCCTGTCGCCGGAAACAACTATTGTTTCAAGACCTTTATCCAAAGCCTGTTTTGAAAGTGTTCCCAGTATGTCATCAGCTTCAAAACCTTCGCAGGAATACTGTTTTACATTTAAAAGGCTCAAAAGCTTTTTAAGTATCGGCATTTGACTTGCCAGCTCTTCCGGCATGCCTTTTCTTGTGCCTTTATACTGGTCATATTCTTTGTGCCTGAATGTTGGCGCTTTAAGGTCAAAGGCAACTGCCATATAATCCGGTTTTTCATCATCTAAAAGTTTAAATATTATATTAAAAAAGCCGTAAACAGCATTTGTATACTCACCTTTTGAGTTTGTAAGAAGCGGAACTCCATAAAAAGCCCTGTTTACTATGCTGTTTCCGTCAATAAGCATTATTTTTTCAGTCATTTGTTCCTCCAAATAATTAAAAATATAAACATTAATTATTATACACTCTTTTACACCAAAACTACAGTACAAAAAGCCATATTTACGTAAATTCATATTTATTTAACTCTATTGATTAAAATACCCTAATGCAATTTATTTATTATCATGTATTTTCAAATGTATTTCTATATGGTAAAATCTTTCGGGGAGTTGATAAAATGAATATATTAAATTTTGAAATTTCTAAAAAAACCGAAGAAGAAATAAACGAAATTACCAAAAATTTTAAACGAACTGTTGAATATGCCGATATTTCTGAGCTTCAGGTAGGAGGCTTTGGCGCTGTTTTTTATACTAATCCTGAAAAATATATTGTTTATGTTTCAACCGATTTAAACAACGATGATTTTGAAACAAACATATTATATGAACTTCATCACATACGTCAAAAAGAAGAAAAATACCCTCTTACATCTTTAAAAAGAAGTGATGTTGTACTTCAGGAAAAGAACCCTATGTTTTTTTCATACCTTGATCATTCTTTGGTATCTGCAGTCTATGACCTTGATGTTATGACTCGTCTTAAAGAAGCCGGACACTCAATTGAGTTTTATATTTCAAACCGCTTGAACCAGATTTTAAAAATCGACCTCAAATCCAACATGGCCGATAAATACAATTATGCTTCATTTGGCATTCAGTTTATAATGTTCTGCCTTACAGCGGCAAAAAGCGACCAGGAAACAGCGGCAGAGTTTTTAAACAAAAACTTTAATTTTATAGCAGACAACATATACCCTTATGCAGAAAAAATTAAAGAAATAGGCTTTGACACACCTCTTTCCTGTGCAAAATGTATAATGTATATTGTAGATGTATTCAATCTTTGGGATGTTGAATTCGTTTCTTTTGGAGATGCAAAAGTTAAAACACACAAATCATACTTAAGATTTTTAGAAGAAAATAAATAAAAATACTCACCAATATGTTTCTTACGAATATACTGTTAAAAAAATATTCGGAGAAAAAATATGAAAAAAAGTTTATTTAATATGGCAGCTGTTTGTGTTTTATCAGCTGCCCTTCTTTTTACAGGATGCACCGGAAGTAACACTGATTCTAAAGAACTTACAGAAGTAAGGCTTAACGAAGTTGTGCACTCTGTTTTTTATGCTCCTCAGTATGTTGCTCTTGAAAACGGATATTTTGAGGAAGAAGGCTTAAAAATAGACCTTTCAGTCGGTCAAGGTGCAGATAAATCCATGACAGCACTTATATCCGGTTCAGCCGATATTGCTCTTTTAGGTACAGAAGCAGGAATATATGTATATAATCAAGGCGCTGAGGATTACGCTTTGGCATTTGCTCAGCTAAACTGATAATAAGACATAAAAATAAAATTTTTAAAATACAAAAATAAGGCCGGAATAAAAACTCCGGCCTTTGTGCACTAAAAAATCAGGGATAAGAATTAAACTGTTTTTACTTAATAAAGTCCCGCTCTGTCATTCACTACAAAAATTTTAAGCATTGAGTATGTAAGCTCAAGCTCTCCTTTTTCATTTCCTTTCAAATATCCCTTGTCCAAAAGCTTCTGAACCGTTGGTCTTGCCCAATCCGGCACTTCTTCTGTCCAGTTATATATTTTCTCCACTTCTTCATCACTCCATGTCTTTTTAAATTCTTCCGGTGTACCATATAAATTTTTAAGCATTGTTGTTGTGCTTCCCCAGTATGGCAGCTGAAAATGTGGCTTATCAACTGGGCTTTTCCAGTTTCCGCCCCATTCCAAACCAATCTTAACACCTATTGTCCCCACTAAATCAAAGAATCCGTCGTTGTTGTTATATGCTCCTGTTCCGTCATTTCTGTATATATCAAAAGCTGTTCCCCACTGATGATGTGAACTATAGGAGCTGCCTTTGGCATTTGTTACAATACTTCCCGGTGCTGTTCTGCCTTTGGCATATAATGCGTCCTGTTCTGCAACTGTCCTAAAACATTCACCTATTCCTATTAAAAGCCCCTGACCACGGCAAGCAGAAACAAGCTTTTCGGCTTTCTGCTGCAACTCCGGGTGGCACAACGAAATATCTCTGCCTATTTTAATCACCTTCCTAAAATAAAAAGCACCCACTAAAAGTGAATGCTTTA
>CALWSS010000163.1 GCA_944384255.1 uncultured Clostridia bacterium | reverse complement strand
TACAATAAAGTGTAGCTGTTAAATTAATTGCATATTAAAAGGAGGCGGAAATATGTTTGATATTGAAAACGGCGGTAAAGACTATAAGGCTCAAAAAGCCGAGTTTTTAGGCAAATGGCTTTGGGTTATGTTCTGGCTTTTTATACCGGGCGTGATTGCTTCGATTATGGTAGACGAAAATATTGCAAGCCTTTTTCCGGCTCTTTTGGTGCCGGGGCAGATATTACAAACGGTTTGCCAGCTGATTTACGGTGCTATACTTATAAAGGTCTCAAACTGGGATAGCCGCTATCGTATTTCAGGCATTATAGTTATAGCGGCAAATATACTTAGCATAGCTTTGGAATATATTTTTGCTAACAATGCCGAAGTGCTTTTGATTCTGCTTATTCCTTTAGGAATAGTAGGTCTTGTAGGAGAGTACTACGAATATATGGCTCACAGTGATGTTGTGAAGGAGTTTGACGAAGAAATTGCAGCAAAGTGGAAAAAGCTTTGGAAATGGTATATAGGCTCTTTTGGTTTATTGGTTTTAAGCATAGTATTAGTGTTTATAACAGCTATTTTAGGTCTTTTGGCAATGCTTGTTTCTGCTATAGCCATAATTGTAGTAAGCATATTAAAACTGGTATACCTTTACCGAACAGCAAAGACTTTCAGGGATTATAGAGAAAATAATCCGGATATTATGCAAAGCGGTTTTACCGGAAGTGATTTTTAATAATTTAAGCGTAAAGTTTTTTTAATTAAAAAAGCTTTGCGCTTTTTTTGTGGTATAATAACTGAAAATTTAATATAATATTTCGTCTTAAAAGTTAAAGTAATTTTAGGAAATAATGGCGAAATATTAATGTTTAATAATTTAGTTTAAAATACAATAATATATTAAAAGCCGGAGGTAATATTTATGGAAGAATACGGTTTAAAAGATAATATTAATGCTGTAAAAGGCATTGAGCCTGAAAATGTTTGGAAATATTTTGCAGAGATAAGTTCTGTGCCAAGAGGAAGCGGAAATGAAGAAAAAATAAGTGAGTATTTTGAAAACTTCGCTAAAAGCCACAATTTTTGGTATAAAAGGGACAAGAGCAACAATATATTAATTAGAAAAGAGGCTTCCGAAGGCTATGAAAATGCACCGGGTGTTATACTTCAGGGACACATGGACATGGTATGTGAAAAAACACCGGATAGCACTCACGACTTTTTAAAAGATCCAATTAAGCTTGTAAAAGACGGGGATTTTATAAGAGCTGACGGCACAACTTTAGGCGGTGATGACGGCATTGCGGCGGCTATGGCATTAGCTGTGCTGGATGATGACTCATTATGCCACCCTATGGTTGAGGTGCTTCTTACAACTGATGAAGAAGTAGGAATGAACGGTGCAAGAAGTTTTGACTGTTCTTTATTAAAAGGCAAAAGGCTTATTAACATAGATTCCGAAGAAGAAGGAGAAATTATAGTAAGCTGTGCCGGTGGTATGAGAATTGAAATTTCACTGCCTGTTGAAAGACAAAAAGCACCGGAAGGCTTTGTATTTAAAACTTTATCCATAAGCGGTTTAAAAGGCGGTCATTCCGGAAGCGACATACACCTTCAAAGAGCAAGTGCCATTAAGCTTTTGGGCCGTGTTCTTAAAGACATAGAGGATATATGTGGTTTATGTGATATTTTCGGTGGAAGCAAAGACAATGCCATACCAAGAGAAGCTTCGGCAATAATATTTATAAAGATAGAAAATGAGGAAAAAATAAAAGAAATATTAAGCAGTTTTGAAAAAACATTTTCTGATGAGTATTCCAATGAGGAATACGGAATAAGTGTAAAATTAAACGATTTCAGCGGTGAACCGGAGTTTGTAATGTCTGAAAAAACATTTAACAAGGCTGTGGACATGCTTAATATTATGCCTTACGGTGTAATGACTATGAGTTCCAAAATGCCTGGTCTTGTTGAAAGCTCTGTTAATATAGGTGTACTGCGTTCATTTGAGGATAAAATAACTGTTGTATCAGCACCGAGAAGCTCTGGAATTTCAAGGCGTGATGTTATAGAGGAGCAGTTTAAGGCCATAAGCCGTGCTTTAGGTGCCCAAATTGAGTTAAGGGGAAAATATCCGGCTTGGGAGTATAAAGAAAATTCACCTTTAAGAGATGTAATGGTTGAAACATTTAAGGATTTATTTAACTGTGAACCTAAGGTAAACTCAATCCATGCCGGTCTTGAATGTGGACTTTTTGCCGGTGTTGTGCCTGAAATGGACATGGCTTCCATTGGCCCTGATATGAGCGGAGTGCATACAACAGAAGAAAAACTCAGTATACCGTCGGTTGAAAGGACATACAGATATTTAACCGAAATATTAAAAAGACTTAAATAAAAGGGTGATTGATTAATGAAAAGGCTCAGGCATAGCAGGTATTTTGAAATAGCGCTTTTTACGGCAGCTACGGCTGTTTTTGTAAGTGCTGCGTTTTTGATTATGAATAACATTGACGTAATATTCAAAACACTGTGTC
>CALWSS010000162.1 GCA_944384255.1 uncultured Clostridia bacterium | reverse complement strand
TGTGCTATGCTTAAAACAAACCCAGACAACATGGTTAAACGTCTTGGTGACATTATTAAAGAGCAGAAAGACCTTGCTAAAGAGGTTGAAAAGCTTAAAGCAGAAATGGCTTCCGGTGCAGCAGACGAGATACTTAAAAACTGCCAGGAAGTAAACGGAATTAATGTTGTTTGTGCTCAGGTTGAAAACACAAGTGCAGACGACCTTAAAACAATGGGTGATGAGCTTAAAAACAGACTTGGTGAAGCAGTAGTTGTTCTTGCTTCAAGTGTTGACGGAAAAGTTTCACTTGTGGCTATGGCAACAAAAGGTGCTGTTGATAAAGGCGTTCATGCCGGTAAAATAATTAAAGAAGCTGCGGCAGTTTGCGGCGGTGGCGGCGGCGGTAAGCCGGCTATGGCTCAGGCAGGCGGCAAAGATGCTTCAAAAATAGGCGATGCACTTAAAAAAGCCGAAGAAGTTATAAAATCACAGTTATAATATAAAACGGCAATGCAGTTCTTCCCGTAAATAACGGGAGGAACTGTTTTTGTACCTGTATAAATATTAAAAATATACACATATATTTAATTTTTTGTTGCGGTTGTTTTAAGTATGGAATATAATGTGTTTATGCTGTAAACAGGTGTATTTTTGGGGGTGGCGGCATGGAGTATTTTAATATTATTGTTCAGCAGGTATGCTTTTTTTCAACAGCTCTTGCCGTAGGTTTTATAGCACAAAGAGTTAATTTTATTACAGACGAAATGATACTTTCGCTTTCAAAGCTTATTATGCGTGTTATAGTGCCTATAATGGTTTTAACTGTTACAGCTTCCAGTGGCACAAGAAGTGAGCTTTTTTCTGTTTGGCCTTTTGCCCTTTGTGCTGTGGGAATGTATATTATACATTTTATTATAAGCTTTGTTACAGGTAAGGCACTAAGGCTTAAAAAGCCGGAGATAAACTCCCACGTCTGTTCCTGTACATTTGTAAACAGTGCACTTATAGGCTATCCTATTGTAATGGCTATGTTTCCGGAAAAATCCGGGCTTTTTATAGCAGCATTTCTTGTAGTTGAAACTTTTGTTACTTGGACAGCCGGAGTTCTTGTGCTCTCCAGTGCCCATGGAAAAGGCCGTATTGATGTTAAAAAAATGATAACTCCAATGACAGTGGCTCTTTTAATAGGCATTATAATGGTGTTATTGGATATTCATCCTAAAAATATGGTCTGGGATACACTTACAGGCATAGGCGGCACACAGAAATATTTGGGACTTATATACATAGGTGCCGATATTGGCCGAAGGGGATTTAAAAAGCTTTTTGCTAAGCCTAAGGTATTTTTAACTGTGCCGGTTAAGCTTATACTGGCGCCTTTGGCTGTATTTTTCATATATAATTTAATAGGTGTTGCGGAAGACATTAAAATGTGTATAACCGTTTTTTCAATGCTTCCTACAATGCTTATAATAACAATACTTACTATGGAATATGATGCGGCACCGGACTACGGCTCGGGAGCTATACTGGCAACTACCGTAAGCTGTCTTTTTACTATGCCGCTGGTATTTTATATAATTTCGTTTTTTTAGGGTTTAAGTTTTTATTTATGTTTGGGGATGAATTATGGACAGCAATGTTGCTCTGCTTATAGGGCAGATGGAAATAATAGCGGCTCTTATTGTAATTGGATTTTTTGAGCAGAAAATCAAGCTTTTCAGCAATGAGCTTATAGACTCATTTTCAGCTATAATTTCAAAGCTTATACTGCCTCTTATGCTTTTAACCGTAATAGGCTCAATATCAAGAGAACAGCTTTTTTCATCTTGGATATTTTTTGTAAGTTCTATTGTATGCTATTTAATAGTAATAGTTATAAGTAAATTTTTGGCGATATTTTTAGGCCCAAAAGAACCTAAAAGAAGCATGCATGCCCTTTTAATGTGCTTTGGCAATTCCGGCTTTATAGGCATACCACTTATAGTCAGTATGTTCCCGGAAACGGCAGGCATAGCTGCTGCATCTTTTTCACTGGTGGAAGCTACATATTATTGGGTAATAGGGCCGCTTCTTATTAATAACGGTGAAAAAAAGAAGGGTATAGACTGGAAAAAACTTGTAACACCTCTTACAATATCCGTTATTTCAGGACTTATAATAGTTTTGCTGGATTTGGATTTTCAGGGAACTGTTTTGTGGGACACAATGACTGATGTAGGTGGTACAAGCAAGTATTTTGCCAGTATTTATATAGGAATGACTTTGGGCAGAATGGGTTTAAAAAAGCTTTTAAGCAATGTAAGAGTTCTTCTTGCAGCACCTTTTAAACTTGTAATATTCCCTATTTTGGCATATTTTTTATTTGGCAAAACAGGATTAATAACAGGCGATTTGCTTATTATGTTTATAATACTTTTTGCTACACCTGCCGGAATGACACTGCCTATACTTTCCAAAATAGCCGGGCTTGACGGAGAATATTCTTCCGCCGGATGTATGGTATCAACTGTTTTATGCCTTGTAACAATGCCTTTTGTAATTTGGCTTACAAGCATTATATGATAAATGAAACGGAGGATTAAAATGAAACTTTACGACACAGGAGTTTATGTTTTAAATGGCAATGAGATTATAGAAGATAACGGCGAAGCTCTTAACCGTATAAAAGCCGAAACAGGTAAAGACGTTACAAAAGAAAGCGCCGCAAAGGGTACAATGGCCTACAGAATACTTACAAGCCATAACACAAGCGGAAATGACAGCAAACTTAAGATTAAGTTTGACGCTATGGCAAGCCACGACATTACTTACGTAGGTATTGTTCAGACAGCCCGTGCCAGCGGACTTGAAAAATTCCCTATTCCTTATGTGCTTACAAACTGCCATAACTCACTTTGTGCAGTAGGCGGTACAATTAACGAAGACGACCACCTTTTTGGTTTAAGCTGTGCTAAAAAATACGGCGGTATATATGTACCAGCTCATCAGGCAGTTATCCACCAGTACATGCGTGAAATGATGAGCGGTGTTGGCAAAATGATACTTGGTTCAGACAGTCATACACGTTACGGTGCCCTTGGTACTATGGCTATGGGTGAAGGCGGACCAGAGCTTGTTAAACAGCTTTTAAACAAAACTTATGATATTGACATGCCGGAAGTAATAGCCGTATACCTTACAGGTAAGCCTGCTCCTTATGTAGGTCCTCAGGATATAGCCCTTGCTATTATAGGCGCTGTATTTAAAAACGGCTATGTTAAAAATAAGGTTATGGAGTTTATAGGCGACGGCATAGCTAACCTTACAGCTGACTACAGAAACGGTATTGATGTAATGACAACTGAAACAACATGCCTTTCATCTGTTTGGATAACAGACGATAATGTTAAACAGTGGTATGACGTTCACGGCAGAAGCGAAGACTTTAAATATCAGACACCCGATGATATAGCATACTATAACGGCATGATTTATATTGACCTTTCAGAAATCAAGCCTATGATTGCCATGCCTATGCACCCAAGCAATGTATTTACAATAGATGATTTAAACGCTAACCTTGATGATATACTTAACGAAATAGAAATAAACTGTGCTAAACAGCTTGATAATGATACAGTAAAAGTATCTTTAAGAGATAAAGTTGTAAACGGAAAGCTTACAGTTGAGCAGGGTGTTATTGCAGGCTGTGCCGGTGGTACATACGAAAATATCTGTGCTGCAAGGGACATTATAAAAGGCCATTCTATAGGTTCAGGGGAGTTTGCTTTAAGCGTATACCCAGCAAGCCAGCCGGTATTCTTAGGCCTTGTAAATAACGGTGCTATAAGTGATATTATGCTTTCAGGCGCTACAGTTCGTTCTGCATTCTGTGGTCCATGCTTTGGTGCAGGTGATGTTCCGGCTAACAACTGCCTCAGCATAAGACACTCAACACGTAACTTCCCTAACCGTGAAGGATCAAAGATTACAAACGGCCAGATTG
>CALWSS010000161.1 GCA_944384255.1 uncultured Clostridia bacterium | reverse complement strand
CGCAGTATAACATTTACTACAAAAGCTATACAAAGACCAAGTATAAACGGAAAAAATATTGATATTCCATATTCTACACCGTTTAAAATCATGCTGTAATTATTAAGTCCCCAAAATATAATAAGGCAAATTACCACTATAAATATTATACGTTTAATATTCTCTTTATTAAGCTCCAATATATTCTCTCCAGTCGCTTTATATTGCCTTAAACAGGCTGATAAAACATTATAACATATACAGCCGGATATTAATATTGCCAAATTATATTTTAACTTAAATCTCATACAAAAAAGGATACGCATTATAAGCGTATCCTTAAAAGCTTTAAAAAGCTAATTAGTTCATTGCCTTAGCAACTTCCTCTGCGAAGTTTTCTTCTTTCTTAGCAAGGCCTTCGCCTGTTTCATAACGAACGAAACGAGCAAGTTTAATAGGTGCACCAACAGCTTTAGCAACAGAATCAATGTACTGCTGAACTGTCATATCACCGTCTTTAACGTAAGCCTGGTCAACAAGGCAGAATTCTTTAAGCTCTTTTTTAAGTCTGCCTGTAACCATTTTTTCAATGATGTTAGCAGGTTTGCTTGCATTCTTAGGGTCTTCCTGAGCCTGTTTTACAAGAATTTCCATTTCATGGTCAATGAATTCCTGTGGTACATCAGAATCAGCTATGAATTTAGGGTTAAGAGCTGCAATCTGCATAGCAAGGTTCTTTCCAAGCTCTTCAAGCTCGTTATCAGCCTCTTTATCGCAAAGGAGTTCTACAAGAACACCAATTCTTCCGCCGCCATGAATATATGATACAAGTCTGCCTGCAGACTCTTTTTCATATTTCTCAAAACGTCTGATTTTAAGGTTTTCACCAATAACAGCTACTTCCTGGCTAAGAGCCTCAGCTACTGTAACAGATGGGTCTGCAATCCATTTTTCAGCAAGGAAAGCATCCATATCTTTAGCATCTGATGAGATAGCCTGTTTTGCTACCTGATCAACATATTCTCTGAATGTAGCATTTTTAGCAACAAAGTCTGTTTCTGAGTTAACTTCTACAATAACACCTTTTTTATTGCAGTCTGTAATGAAAGTATAAACAATACCTTCAGCAGCAATACGGCCAGCTTTTTTAGCTGAAGCAGCAAGACCTTTTTCTCTTAAATATTCAACAGCTTTTTCCATATCGCCGTTTGTTTCAGCAAGCGCTTTTTTGCAGTCAAGCATACCAACGCCAGTAGTTTCTCTTAATTCTTTAACCATTGCAGCAGTAATAGCCATTTCAAATTTCCTCCTTAGAAAATTATAAAAATATAATCATCCAACCTATGGTATAAAGCTTTTTTGTAGTATTCCCAACATTTAGGCTTTATATCTCCGAATATATAAAATCGCTTAAAAAAGCTTCAGCCAAAGCTCTCCGGCTGAAGCTATAAAATACAAATTATTCAGCATCTGCTGGTGCAGCTTCTTCAGTTTCTGCAACAGCGTCCTGCTCACCCTGTTTTGCTTCGATAACAGCGTCAGCAATTTTACCTGCTATAAGTTTAACGGCACGGATAGCATCATCGTTACCAGGAATTACATAGTCAACTTCTTCTGGATCGCAGTTTGTATCAACAATAGCAACAATTGGAATACCAAGTGTATGAGCTTCCTGAACAGCAATTCTCTCTTTACGTGGGTCAACAATGAACATAACATCAGGAATTCTTGTCATCTCTTTGATACCGCCAAGGTTTTTCTGAAGTTTATCCATTTCGTGAAGAAGGTTAGCAACTTCTTTTTTAGGAAGCACATCAAATGTGCCGTCTTCCTGCATTTTTTCAAGAGCTTTAAGTCTTGCAATTCTTGTTTTAATTGTTGTAAAGTTTGTAAGCATACCGCCTAACCATCTCTGGTTAACATAGTACATGCCGCATCTTTCAGCTTCTTCTTTAATAGAATCCTGAGCCTGTTTCTTTGTGCCTACAAAAAGAACTTCGCCGCCGTTTGCTATAATATCAGATACAGCAAAGTAAGCCTCGTCAACCTTCTTAACTGTTTTCTGAAGGTCGATGATATAAATACCGTTTCTTTCAGCGAAGATGTAAGGAGCCATTTTAGGGTTCCATCTTCTTGTCTGATGTCCGAAATGAACACCTGCTTCTAACAACTGTTTCATTGAAATAACACTCATTTTAAATCCTCCTATTGGTTAATCCTCCCCATTTCCCTTCGTTGCGAAACTCAAAAAAAGCACCATAGCAATAACGGAAATAGGTGTGTTTTCAGTAACGTATGGTATTTTACCACAAGTCAATAAAAAAAACAAGTCCAAAGCTGTAAAAATACAGCAAAAGACTTGTTTTTTTAATTACATAATTCTATATTATTCCTGCTGTGTATCCTGCGGAGCATCTTCCGAATAGCCGCATGTTTCGTTAGAGCACAAATATTTAACATTCTTTGTACCTTTTTCAACCATGTAGCTTCCGCATTTAGGACATTTTTTGTCCACTGGCTTATTCCAGCTTACAAAAGAACATTTGTCCGGATTATTCTCACAGCCATAATATTTTCTGCCTTTTTTAGTCTTTTTAATAAGGACTTCTCCGCCGCAGAGAGGACACTTAACTCCTGCACTTTCAAAAAGCGGTTTAGCATTTGAGCATGCCGGAAAGTTTGGACAAGCCAAAAATTTACCGTATCTGCCGTATTTTATAACCATGTTGCTTCCGCATTTTTCACATATAACATCTGTAACTTCGTCTTTTATAACAAGCTTGCTTAACTTTTCCTGAGCATTTTTAAGCTCTGAATTAAATATTGGGTAAAAGCTTCTTATAATTTCTTTCCACTCTATCTTGCCGTCTTCAATGCTGTCAAGGTCTGTTTCCATAGCTGCCGTAAAATCAGCATTTACTATGTTTTTGAAATAAGTCTTCATTATTTCGTTTACAGCCTCTCCAAGCTCTGTTGTGTAAAAGAGCTTCTTTTCTTTTGTTACATAGTTTCTGGCAATAATAGTGGCAATAGTCGGGGCATAAGTACTTGGTCTGCCTACACCGATTTCTTCCAGTGTTTTAATAAGGGATGCATCGGAAAATCTTGCCGGCGGCTGAGTAAAGTGCTGTACAGTGTTAATGTTATTAGCCTTAAGCAAATCGCCTTCATTTACAACAGGCAAAAGAACGGCTTCCTGATTGTCATCTATACGGTTATATATTTTAAGAAATCCGTCAAAAGCAAGTATGGAGCCTGTAGCTTTAAAAACATATTTATCAGCCAAAAGAGTTATAGCCTGTGTTTCATATTCTGCCGGTTTCATCTGGCAGGCTATTGTTCTTTCCCAAATAAGTTTGTAAAGTTTGTACTGCTCTTTTGTAAGAGAATCCTTTATTGCTTCCGGTTCCAAAGATGCATGGGTTGGACGAATACACTCATGAGCATCCTGAGCATTGTTCTTTGATTTATAAACGTTTCTTTCAGGTGCTAAATAGTTTTCACCAACATTTTCTGATATATAGCTTTTAATATCTTCGTAGGCCTCGTCTGAAATTCTTACAGAGTCAGTTCTGATGTAAGAAACAAGACCTATTGTGCCTTCACCTTTAACATCAACACCTTCATAAAGCTGCTGAGCTACCATCATTGTTTTTTGTGCAGTAAAGTTAAGATACTTGCTGGCTTCCTGCTGAAGTGTACTGGTTGTAAAAGGCGGATACGGTTTTTTGGCACGTTTACCCTTTTTTATTTCTTTAACGGCAAAATCCTTGTCTTTAATGCTATCGGCAATAGAGTTTGCCTCATCTCCTGTTTTAAGCTCAATTTTTTTGCCTTCTATACCATAAAACTTTGCATTGAATTTCTTTTTTTCATTTGACTGTATGTCGGCATCTATTGTCCAGTATTCTTCCGGTATAAAAGAACGTATTTCTTCTTCTCTGTCACATATAAGTTTTAAAGCAACAGACTGCACACGTCCACCGCTTAAGCCCCTTTTAACTTTTTTCCACAAAAGGTCGCTTAATGAATAACCAACTATTCTGTCAAGCACACGTCTTGCCTGCTGTGCATTTACAAGTGACATATTAATATCTCTTGCCTCAGCTATTGACTTTTTAACGGCATTTTTTGTAATTTCGTTAAAAGTTATTCTTCTGTATTTATCTTCTTCAAGGCCTAAAGCTGCTACAAGATGCCAGCTTATGGCCTCTCCTTCACGGTCGGGGTCAGTTGCAAGATATACTTTATCAGCTGTTTTAATTTCTTTTCTAAGCTTTGCCAAAAGCTCGCCTTTTCCTCTAATTGTAATATATTTAGGCTCAAAATCATGCTCAATGTCAACACCAAGCTGACTTTTAGGCAAATCCCTGACATGCCCCATTGAAGCCTCAATTTTATATTTGCTTCCAAGGAATTTTTTAATTGTCTTAGCCTTAGCCGGAGACTCTACAATAACTAAATTCTTATTAGCCATTTAAACACCTCATGTTATTTTCTAACAAACCTGTCGCCAGGCAGTTTTTCAATTATATTTTTAAGCTCAAGCATAAGCAAGGCGCTTTGTAAATCGCCTACAGCAAAACCGGTACTACCGGCTATATACTCAAAACTTACAGGCTCACTGCCTATAAGAGAAAGTATTTTATTTTCATTATCTGTTGTTTTGCTGCTTACACTGCTTTTACTATCGCCAGTTTTGCTTTTTTTGTTAATAATTTTATATCCAAGCTCAAATAAAATATCTTCCGTACAAGTAATCATAGCACAACCCTGCTTTATAAGATTATTTGTACCTACACCATTTGGACTTGTAATGTTAGAAGGCACAGCCATAACATCTCTGCCGTATTGACAGGCCAAATCTGCCGTAATAAGAGCACCGCTCTTTTTTGAAGCTTCCACTACCAATACACCATCTGACAAACCGGCAATTATATTATTTCTTTTAGGAAAATAATACGGTTCCGGCTCTGTATCAGGCGGATACTCACTTATTAAACATCCGTTTTCTGCAATTTTATCCATAAGGCCTCTGTTTTCAGCCGGATAACAGCAGTTGTGTCCAAAACCGAGAACTGCGGCAGTAAAACCTCCGTGTTCCAAAGCAGCGGCATTGGCTATAGAATCAATTCCGGCAGCCATTCCGCTTATGATGCATACTCCAAGAGAAGAAAGCTCACCTGCAAATTTAGCAGTCATTCTTCTTCCATATTCCGAACAGCGCCTTGAGCCTATTATGCTTACAGTTACGGTATCATTATCAATTAATTTTTTACCTTTAACATATATACCGGCAGGCGGCAGATAAATATTCCTAAGTTTACTGGGATAACGTTTGTCAAAAACCGAAATAAATGTTACTCCGCTTTTTCTTAATCCTTCTTTCCAACTCTTTATTAAATCTCTGTTTCTAATAAGTAAATCAGCTTTTTCAGGCTTAATGCCTTTAAGTTTTAAAAATTCGCTGCGGTTAGCTCTAAAAGCATTTTCAGGCGTTTTAAACTCATTTAGAATATAATATACCTTTTTGGAATTTTGATTAAATGACCTGCTCAGCCACATTATATAATCATTAGTATCCAAAATATTCGCCTGCCTTTCTTAAAGCTAAGTCCATATTAATATATGCTTTTTTAAATACAAATTCAAGAATATTTTTTTATTATTTCAAATAATTTTCATTCATAGCATAAAATTTGCCTATTTTTATAAAATCATTATGTTATTATTTAACAAAAACATATATTTAATTTTGAATTTATTTATATCTATATAACAAAAACTTTAATCTTATTTAATCTTTTTAATATCGTAATTATAATATATTTATTGCATTGCTGTATTTTATTTTAAATATATAAAAAATAAAAAGCGCCCTGTATGCTGCTTTAAACTGCATAAGAGCGCTTTTGACTATATTTCATGCCTTAAAATATTTAATTATCAATCAATTATTTTTGTAAGTGTTTTTGTTGATGTAGCCTCATCAATTACATATTCACATTTAAAGTTATCTCCCGGAGTCATAGCACTTAATTTTTTAGCAACAGTTTCATCATAAAACTGGAATACCTCAACTTCACCGTTAAGAATAACTTCTACACTGTGGCTGTCTCCAAGGCCTTCAAACTCACAGGTTGCTGTTTTTGTATCCTGAACTTCAGTTTCGTTATTTTCTGTTTCACCTAAACCGTTATACGGCTCATCTGCCGGTATAGTAATGCCTATGTCATCTACAGTTATTGGCTCATTATTTTCGGTACAGAAATATACATCAAGTTCTTCAGGATTGCCTAATTCAGGGTCTACAAAGTTATACTGCAAAGTATGCTTTACACTGTCGAGTATTTCCTGACAAAGCTGTTCTTTGTCATAAACAAAATAGTCCTCGTTTTGTTCCTCAGGCGGACCTGTAAAAATAGATGATGTTTTGGCAAAGCAAACTGTCATTCCGCCTTTTCCTGTTGTTACATCATCAGCCAAATCAAGATTCCAGCCTGTAAGTTCTGAAATTTTTTCAATAAGCAGTTCCGGTGTTATTTCTTCATCTGTTAAAACCAGACTTTCTTTATACTCCGTTCCGCTTCCGATATAAATTACAGCTTCGTTTTTCTCTGTTTCATCAGATGATGTCTGACTGGAAACTGATGATGATGAAGACGAAATATTTTCATCCGATTTACCGCAAGCTGAAAATACTGAAACAGCAATTATGGCAGAAGACAAAATTATAATCAATCTTTTCATATATATCCCTCCTTTAACAGTATCGGCAATGTTAAAACATGCAGACTTTATTTTTCAGTTAAAAAAACTGTCCGATACATTTTTTAAGAATAAGACATATAAAAGCTCGTCCTATTTCTAACTATATTATACCATAATACTATTACTTTTCCATTGAAAAATTATTACGAATTTTTACAAATTATTTTACATTACACCTTTGAGCACAAGGGCCAAAAGCACACCTGTAGCAATTACAAATAACGATACAAGCACTATACCGGTACTATTTACTTTTACCGGAGCACATCTTGATTCTTCAATAAGTTTTGCTTTTCTTAAAGTATTTACTACATGCTTATATAAAATCAGTGTTAATGCCGCATTAATTCCGCCTTTAAGCAAATTAAAAGGAAGAAAAGCCGGAATTAAAAGCTCAACTACAGCTTCTCTTGGGTAGCCAAGATAAATAGGTGTAATAAGATAATTCCATAAAAGCATTACACCTGTCATTAATAAAACACCACAAATAAGGCCTATTATTGCACCTTTTAAAGTATGGTCTTTTTTATAAATTACAGATGCTGTACAGGCAAAGGCACATGTTGCAAGCACATTCATAATAAAACCTATAATTCCGTCCTCGCTTACTGTTACCATTTCTATAAGAGAAACTATAAGTGAAATAAAAAATGCCGAAAGCGGACCGAATATAAATCCTCCTATTACAATAACAACATCTTTAGGGTCATATTTTAAAAACAGTACAATAGGCACACGGCCAACTACCATTACGGCAAAAGCAATAGCGCTTAACATACCTATCATAGTAAGGCGCTTGGTTTTCTGATCCATTGAATTCATTTTTGTCCTCCATTAAAATATACAACTTATTCTTTGGCTTAATATAATATCACTTAACAGTATAAAATTCAATAAAGCATGTCAAAATATCAAACTTAAACACCTTATTCGCCTTAAAACACCTTTAGGGTTGCATTAATTAAGATTTTATTATATTGTATTTATTAATAAATCAATAGGAGTGATTATCTTGAACAAACTGTCAAAAAAGGACTGTATCTTTGTTGGCATAACACTGTTTTCAATGTTTTTTGGTGCCGGCAATCTTATTTTCCCACCGTTTTTAGGTTCTCAGGCCGGAACCGGAACATGGGTAGCAATGGCCGGCTTTGCTTTAAGCGCTATATGCCTGCCTATTTTAGGTGTAGTAGCCGTTGCAAAATCAGGCGGACTTCCGGCTCTTGCCAGCAGAGTACATCCCAAATTTGCATTTATATTTACTCTGCTTATTTATTTATCAATAGGTCCGTGTTTGGCTATACCACGAACAGCATCTACTTCTTTTGAAATGGCTGTTGCACCTTTTGCAGCATCAACGGCTTTGAGGGTTATTTACTCCCTTGTATTCTTTGCTGTTGCACTTTTTCTTGCACTTCATCCGGAAAAACTTTCGGACAGGCTCGGAAAAATACTTGGCCCTTGCCTTTTAGTGCTTATATTTGTAATTGTAATAGCCTGTATAATTCACTCACCGGGTGGATATGGCATGCCAACAGGCACTTACGAAAAAAGCCGTGCCGTTCAGGGATTTTTAGACGGATACCTTACTATGGATACAATTGCAGCACTTAATTTCGGCATAGTAATAGCTCTTAATATACAAAACAAAGGCGTCACAAGTGAGTCTTCTGTAGTTGGCTATACAATAAAAGCCGGCTGGATAGCAGGTGTTGTACTTTTGGTTGTTTATGCCGCTTTGGCTCATATAGGCGCCATTTCCGGCGGTTCATTTGCAGGAGCAACAAACGGTGCCGAAGTTCTTACTAACCTTGTTTCTTACCTTTTCGGTACTGCCGGTATAATTATACTTGGCATAATATTTGTAATTGCCTGCCTTAACACATGTACTGGACTTTTATGCTGCTGTAGTGAGTATTTTTCAAATACTTTTCCAAAATTTAATTATCGTACATGGGTAATAATTTTTGCAGTTGCAAGCTTTTTTATATCAATAGCCGGATTAAACGCTATACTGGCTGTTTCTGTACCGGTATTAAATGCTATTTATCCTGTTGCCATAGTTCTTATTGTGTTAGGCCTTTTAAACAATGTTTTCAAAAAATATGCTTATGTTTATCCTGTAACAATTACTTTTACAGCCATAATAAGCATATTAAGTGCACTGCCTTCGGCAAACATAGTTATACCTGCATTAAATAATTTTTTAGGCATGATACCGCCTTTTAATACAAACCTCTGCTGGATACTCCCGGCTATAATAGGAATAGTATTAGGCATTATACTTTCTGTAATAACAGGAAAAACAGCCGAATAATAAACTTTAAGCCGAAACTAATTAAAGTTTCGGCTTATTTTTTTGATTTTTACTTGAACTGCATATTGTAATATTTAGCGTATGTTCCGTTCTTTTCCAAAAGCTCTTTATGTGTTCCCTGTTCTTTAACCGTTCCGTTTTCTATTACATAAATAATATCAGCATTAATTATTGTGCTCAGTCTGTGGGCTATAACAATAGTTGTTCTTCCCTTTGCCAGTTCATCAAGTGAGTTTTGAATATATCTCTCACTTTCGTTATCAAGAGCTGATGTTGCTTCATCAAGTATAAGTATCTGTGGATTTTTAAGAAATACCCTTGCTATGGAAATTCTCTGTCTTTGTCCACCTGAAAGCCTTACACCTCTTTCACCAACCTCAGTGTCATATCCTTCAGGAAGGCTCATTATAAAGTCATGAATATTAGCTTTTTTAGCGGCTTCAATTATTTCTTCGTCAGTTGCCCCGATTTTTCCATAAGCTATATTCTCTTTAAACGTACTTCCAAACAAATAAACATCCTGCTGGACAGTGCCTATAGCTTTTCTTAAAGATTTTTGAGTTATATCACGTACATCTTTTCCGTCAATTTTAACACTGCCGCCTGTAACATCGTAAAATCTTGGCAAAAGAGAGCATATAGTTGTTTTTCCGCCGCCTGAAGCTCCTACAAGAGCCGCAATTTTTCCCGGCTCAATACTAAGATTTAGGTTTGAAAGAACACCGCTTGCTCCGTTATAAGAAAAGCTTACATTTTCATAGTCAATTTTGCCTTTTACGTCGGTAAGCTCAACAGCATCTGGCGAATCATGTATTTCGGTTTCAGTGTCCATAATTTCAATAAACCTTTTAAAACCGGCAAATCCCTTTTGAAATGTTTCAAGAAATTCTACCAAAATATTAATAGGTGCCACAACTACATTAATATATAAAGCATAAACTGCAAGGTCAGTAGCCTTAATTTTGCCTTGAGCCACATAATACCCGCCGGCAACAAGCACAGCAACATATAACAGCCCCTGCAAAAATCCGTTTCCGGCTTGAAAAGAGCCCATTACCATGTATGAATCCTTTTTAGACTTCAAAAAAGCGTTGTTTGCCTTATCGAATTTTTTAGCCTCGGCTTCTTCATTAGCAAATGATTTTACTACCCTTATTCCCTCTATGCTGTCCTGCAAACTTACGTTAATGCCTGAAATTTTACGTCTGTTATCCATAAAAACTCGACGCATTTTAATATTAAGATTACCGCTGAATATAACAATAAATATGATTATAGCCAAAAGCAAAAGCGTTAAATTAACATTTATAGTAAGCAGAATAATAACCGAACCGGCTATTTTAATAAAAGACAAAAACAGATTCTCCGGTCCATGGTGAGCCAGTTCTGATATATCAAATAAATCTGATACCATACGAGCGTTCATGTCGCCTGTACTGTGGTTATCGTAGTAAGAAAAAGAAAGCTCTTCCATTTTGGCAAATAAATCCCGTCTCATATCACTTTCCATACGAGAACCCATTATATGTCCCCATGAACCAATAAAATACTGGCACAGCATTCTTATTACATACATTACCATAAGTATGGCAAATATGTATGGAAGATAACCAAGTATTACATACTTGCTCTCTAAAAACAAATCGTTAGTTAAAAACCTCAATATTTGCGGAATAGAAATATCCACCATTGAAACTACAAAAGCACAGAACATATCAAAAGCAAACAGCTTCCAATGCGGCTTATAGTAGCTAATAAACCTTCTATATATATTCATAATAACCTCTCCCACATTAAATTTATTAAACATAATTTAATCTATCTTATGTAAAATTTAATACAAATACACTTTATTGTCAAATAAATTTAATGCATTAAACGGTGCCGGAAAAATAAATTCCGGCACCGCTTAATAAAACTGATATATGTACTTAAAAATTCTACATAAATTCGCAATCACATCTTAAGCCAAATAAATTATAACATTGAAAGATACTGTAAGAAGTAACCAAAGCCTATAGCAACAGCAGTACCTATAAGGTCACCAAAGAAACCAAGAAGTATACCAAAACCAATCCAGTTTTCATTATAAGCAGCTGCTATAGCAGGAGCTGATGATGTACCACCGAAGTTTGCCATGAAACCAACTGCTGCAGTGAAGCAGTCAAGTTTAAGAAGCTTACAAAGACCAAGCCAAATAACATACATAACAGCAAGCATGATAAGAACTGCAGCTGCAAATGCAGGAGCGCTTGTGCACTGGCTAAGGTCTGAATAAGACATAGCAACACAGAGGCTCATATAAAGGAATACGTTAGCACAGTCTTTAGCACCTTTTAACCAGTGAAGTGGTGTTAAACCAAGAAGTATACCAAGTATTGAACCAAGTATAACTCTCCAGCCTGTAGCATTAAGGAAAGAAACTTCAGGAATAAAAGGAATTACCCAGTTTACAAAAGCTGTACCAAGGATACCTACAGCAAAAAGCTTGCAGTAATCAACAAATACAGGTTTTTCCTGTGCTTCAGGATGAGCCTGCAT
Organism: uncultured Clostridia bacterium; assembly: GCA_944384255.1. Lineage (GTDB taxonomy): Bacteria > Bacillota > Clostridia > Lachnospirales > Anaerotignaceae > Neoanaerotignum_A. Next base: position 21,663 of record CALWSS010000161.1, on the reverse strand, counting down.
AGAAGCATTAATCTTGATAGCTATTTCATCGATACCTTCTGTTGAAGCTTTCATCATTTTATTCCATTTAGCCTGTCTTGGAAGAATCCACATAGCAACAGAAAGGACAACTGTAAATCCGATTGTATCCATCATAGCTGCATAAGCAAAGTCTGTACCTTCAACACCGAATACAGCTGCAACAGCTCTCATGTTGATTGTTTCACCAACAAATGAACCTGTAACAGAAGCTATAGAAGCCCAACCCATTTCCGGAAGCCATCTTTTTGTAATTAAGAAAGCTACTGTAAAACCAATCAAAACTGATACTGTAGTACAAAGGAATGAAAGTATCATACGAGGACCAAGTTTAAAAAGGTCACGTACGTCACAAGTAAGCATGAACATAATAAGCATCATAGGAAGAAATGTTGTATACATTATATCCTGTGCTGCTATAACGCCCTCAGCATTAGGATCCCATACATGGAATGTAGCACAAGCAGCCACAATAATCATAAGCCAGAGCATTGAAGGTATTACTTTAAATATTTTTGAATTCGGGTTTTTCTTTTCATAACCAAATATAAGTGCCATCAAAAGCAACATGAAGCCTATAAAGCCTTCAGCTGATGTAATAAAATTCATACAAATTCCCCTTTTCATCTTTAGTAAATCAATATCCCATTTGATTTTTGACTTTTGTTAACGGCTCAAAAGATATGAAGTTATGCGATTTGTTATGCCGAATTTATAAGTTTTCATAATAATTCATTAAAAATACTTATGCATCGGGCAAAACAAAATGTTAAAATTAGTCGTTATCACCCCTGACTTTTGTTAAAACTTTCATACTAACTTAACTTTATTTCTTTTAACGTAATAAATTATACCAAAAATAATTATAAAAATCAAAGTATTTCATAAAAAAGTATATAAAATTTCCAACAAATTTAATTATACTTAAAAGCTTAAAAATTGTCGATTTATTATAAGCTTTCAAAGGCTGTTAAATTGTTTAAAACATTTAGCAAAAACTTTTCTTAATAATTTTATATATTTTACATATTGGGCTTACATTTGTTTTTCCTAAACATACATTATAATTTAATATGTTTTGTTCATGGTACTTGTAATTTTCATATTTTCTATTATAATTAGTCATTGTGTAAAATTATTTTTTAACCAATTTATAACATTTAAAACCTCTTTGTAACTATTTGGGAGAATTATCATGATTAAACAATTTATTAAAAAAGAGCCTGTGCTTGTATGTGCTTGGGTTGCAGCACTTATATCTTCCTTCATAGTTCCACCTAATTTAGGATATATTGAATACATAGATTTCAGAACATTATCGCTGCTCTTTTGCTTAATGGCTGTTACTTGTGCATTAAAAGAGCTTAATATATTCAAAATGGCAGGTGTAAAACTGCTTTCTAAAGTAAAAACATCCGTTCAACTTGAACTTATACTCATTATGCTTTGCTTCTTTTCAAGCATGCTTATAACAAATGATGTGTCACTTATTACATTTGTACCATTTGCCATAGGTACACTTAAAATGGCTAATCTTGAAGATAGAGTTACATTTGTTGTTGTAATGCAGACCATAGCCGCAAACTTAGGCAGTATTGTTACACCTATTGGCAATCCACAGAACATATATATTTTCACTAAGTACTCTGTACCAATATCTGACTTTTTCATGGCTATGCTGCCTTATGGTGCTCTGTCGTTTTTGCTTATTATCTTATTTGTTGTTTTCAGAAAAAATACTCCTTTAAATTCTTTAAATACAGATAACAGTACAAAAATTACAAATAAAAAGATGGTCGTTTTTTATTTTGCACTTTTTCTTTTGTCCGTTTTATCTGTAGGCAGAGTAATATCTGTTAAGGTTGTATTTATAATAATTGTACTCTCACTTTTGATATTTAATAAAAAACTGTTTAAAGACATAGACTACAGTCTTTTAATAACATTTACTGGTTTTTTTATATTTATAGGCAATATAGGAAAAATAAGCAGTTTTCAGTCATTTATAAGTTCTTTTATTTCAGGCAACGAAATACTGACAGCTGTTTTATCAAGCCAAATTATGAGTAATGTTCCATCTGCTCTCCTGCTTTCAGGCTTTACTGATAAATGGATGGAACTTCTTATAGGTGTTAACATAGGTGGCCTTGGAACTCTTATTGCCTCTATGGCAAGCCTTATTTCATATAAATTTGCTGCTGAGTTTATGCCGAATAAAAAATCATATTATTTAAAGATATTTACAATACTTAATTTAGTTTTTCTTCTTTTCCTGTCTTTGCTCTGTGTATTTTTAAGAGCTGTTTTGTACTAAACATATATTTTAATTAATTATTATTCTTTATTTAGTTTAAAACTTATAAATAAACTAAAATAAAAACAGTAACTATATTAATGTTTCATTCAATAGTTACTGTTTTTTATTGTATAATATAAAATTGTTAACCCTTAAATTCTGCTTCCGGCTTTACGGCACATAATTTCCTCAGCCTGCATTATAAGTATATCTTGACAAAGTATTTCTTCATCATATTCCATCATTTCATAAAACTTACAGCCGTAAAAATAAACTTCGTCCTCTTCTTCTCTTTCTCTTAAAATTTTGCATTTCAAATCAAATCTTGGGCCAAACTCCCTTAGCTGCAAATTATTAAAATCAAGAGTATCTCCAACATTATACTTAGTCTTGCTTTTAATACCTATCCCCGAAACACTTATGTCAATAATAGTACATAACTGTTTTTCGTCATTACTGCCTTCCAGCTCAACATAAGCCTCTAAATTCATTCCATGTCTGAAGTTTTGTCGGCCTTCATCTTTATGAATTACTTTATTAATATGCACTATTAAATAATCAAACTCAGTCTGTGTAACATTTCCTTCCAATACAAGCACTTTATTTGTTCCATGTACATTGTTTAGTCTTATTCTAAGCAAAGTATCAATTGGAGCTAATTCCCAAGATGTATTGTAACCGTGATACTCTTCTAATGTTATTTCATCGGTTTCATAGTCAAAATCTGTTATTCTGCCTAAAAACAATAAAAGGTTATCTTTATTAAGCACTTCACATCGCAAATCAAAACCAGATGATATTAAATCAATATCAGGTTTTTTCATATAATCCCTCCTTTTAATGTTTTTTATAACCCAACATAAAATTAGCTTTGCTTTGTAGTTTATAACTATATTTAGATTAAAGGCAAAGCAAAACATAATAAAAATTTCAGAATACAAAGAATACAGCTAAATTATTTATTTATAAAGAAGAATATACAATCATTATTGTTCAATACTGTTTGTTTCAAAATCTTCGTAATAACTGAAGCCATTTTTGCCATTCTTCTTTGTATAATACAAAGCTATATCTGCCTGCTGTAACCATTTATTATAATCAATGTCATTTCCGTAAACATAAGTTATTCCTATACTGCTTGTCATAGGAAGAGCGTCATTGTCATTAAATCTATTAAGCAACTGGATAATTCTTGTATTCAAATCTTCTTTTTTAATTGCACCCTTTACAAAAACCATAAATTCATCACCACCGAGTCTTCCCACAAAGTCGGACTCTCTGAATGTTGAACGTATAGTGTCTGCAAAGCTTTGAAGAGCCTTATCACCTTCCAAATGGCCTTTTTCATCATTAATATTTTTGAAATTATCCACATCAAGCAGAACAAATGCGCCACAGATATTATTTTTGCTTGAAGAAGCATAGCTGCATACTTTATTTTCAAAAGCATTTCTGTTTAACACACCTGTAAGCGGGTCAACGGAAGCTGCTTCTATTTGAAGCATTTCACGTTCTTTTTGAACATGTATATCTTTTAAATAAATCAATGCATACACATTCCTTGAAATACTTTCTTTAAACAAATGAAACACCATTTCAACCCATCGCAGCTGACCTTTTATCATTCGTTTATAATAAAAACGCTTGCATATTTCACCTTGTTCAAACATTTTATTCCATTTTTCTTCATCCCTGAATTTTTTAATTTCATCCAAGTCTTTCGGCGACAGATACTCCTCAAACTTTGTCATCATAAAATCTATAAAATGTTTTGAATCTTTTTGGTAATTCTGTTTATATATGCTCCATAAGCCACCTATGGATTTTATCTGGCCGCTTTCCAAGTCTACTTCTGCATAAGCAACATTTTCAGAAAGCAATGCTTTGTAAAACTGCCTTATTCTTCTGTGCTCAATTTCAAGCAGGCGGTAACTGCCAAAAGGTGATGCCGTAACTATAACAGTATCCAAGTCCTTTTCAGCTTTGCTTGAGTGCTGCAAAGAAATTTTAAACCACTCATAAGTCCCGGACTTTGCTTTTAATAATACTTCAAAATCGTCAAATTGGTCTTTCAGGCGAATCATGGAGAATAAATGTCTAAATTCTGTAGCAAAATGCGGATGAACTATTTCAGAATCAATCCATGACTGTGGAAAATTCTTTTCTTTGATATTGCTGCCCGAAATCACAGAACGCCCGTAATGAAAAATAGCAGTATGATTTATGTCGTTGTATTCAAAAACAGCTTTTGATGCTGTATCCTGCACAATTCTTGGCCTGTCAACATCACTTATAATTCTGTGATAGCCTTTTAAACAAATCTTACCATTTTCGTCAGGCACCCTAACTCCTATACATCTAACCGTAACTTCGCCTTTTTGCGGATGATTCCAAATATACTCTAATTGTACTATATTCCAAGACTCAATCATCCATTTTAAAGTATCGTTAACATAATTGTAATATCCACTGCCTATTCTGTTGTACCAGAAATTATAACATTCTTCATGTCCCGGCATTGAAGAAAGACCTAATATTCGTCTTAAAGTATCATCAACTATAAATTCGTTTCTGTTGTTCTTTTTATCTATATATATAACCCAAAGGCCGACACTTAAAATATCAAGTATGCTATGGTAATTTGCACGAAGAAGACTACGAAGATGCATTTCATTCTTTTCCTGTCTCATTCTGTTTAACAAGAAATTTGATAAAACACGTATTTGTGAATCATCATTAATAGCACATCTTGGGTTATCTACACCAATAAAGCCTATTACTTTGTCCATATTACGTAAAGGCGAAACAATTAGTCTTGATATATTTTGTGTACTCAAGACTTCCCAAAGTACAGGGTTTGTTTTTTGCAATACATCAAGATTATAAATTATAACTGACTGGTCGAATTGGAAAGCATCAAGCCATTGTGCAACAACGGCACGGTCTACCTTTTGCAGATTGTCATACTGCGGAACAACATTTTTACCACACCACTCAAATGTATTTGTCCAATAATCGTATACTTCATTCTGCTCAAATAAATATGCCCTGTCAGCCTGATAAAACTCTCCCAAAAGCCTAAGAGCATCATTTACAGCATCGTTATAGTCTATTGTATTAGCCAATGCATTTGTATAACCAACTACTTTTTCAGCAAATGCCAGACGTTCTTTTATGCTTTTGCTTACATTTTCGTTATTTGTAATGTCAATGGCAACTTCAAACCTGAATTTTTTGCCGTAATATGTTATTAATTTATCCTTTAATAAATATCGTCTGCCTGAATATTCATTTTCTCTTTCCCATACATAAAAATCATCTTCTCTTAAAAGATGATTAGTACAAAACTCGCAAGGCTCATTTTTGCCCTGAAGTATTTTATAGCACTTTTTGCCTGCATAATCTTTAACATTTAAGTCTTTACAGCCAACAGAATTAAGATAGTAAAGCTCATAGGTATCTAAATCACTAACATAGAATATATCATTTTCAGCAGATAAAACAGCCTGAGCTATTTCTTCTTCTGACCACTTAAAAGAAGGATACTTAACAACAGAAAACTGTTTGCTTAAATATTCATTTTCTTTTTTTATCCTGTTTTTATACTTATCATTAAATTTGTCAAAATATAATTCCTCAAAATCTTCAGGTGGACAAGGTTTAGAGAACAAGTACCCTTGAAGAAGTCTTGGTTTTAACTCCTTCAGCTCTATTAATTCGCTTACTGTTTCAATGCCCTCACAGCATACATCCATACCTTGACTGTCAGCAAGCTCAATCATATTGCTTATAAGCTTATGATTATATACACTGCTTGACAGTTCACTTACAAAGCACTTATCTATTTTAATTTCGTCTACTTCCATTTCTTTCAGCCGTCCAAGACTTGAATATCCTGTGCCGAAATCATCAACAGAAATACGAATACCTGCCTTTTTCCAAGCCAAAAACGTATCATCTATGTTTCTGCCACATAACAATGATGCACTTTCGGTTATCTCTATAGTAAGACATTCAGGTGATACACCTACACGGCTTAAACATGAAATTACATCTAATGCTATATCTTTTTTAGAAAGCTGACAGCATGACATATTAACACTCATATTAAATTTAGGTATAAACTTCTGCCATTTTTTGCATTGTTTCAAAGCTGTTTCCAATACCCAAATTCCAACGACTACGATTAAGCCTGTTTCTTCCAATATAGGTATAAATTTATCAGGTGAAATTATACCATGCCTTGCAGAATGAAACCTCAAAAGCGCCTCTGCTCCATAGAGTTTTAAAGAATCTGTATAAACTTGCGGCTGATAATAAAGTGAAAAGCCTTCAAACCCGGAACGAACACTTTGATAAAGTTCTTCTTTCAATTCAAGAACTGCTAAATTTTTTTCATAATCCTCAGCCGAAAAGAAACTAAGTTTGTTTTTACCACTGGCCTTGGCATGATCCAGCGAATTTTCGGCATACTGATACAGTGTTCCTGAATCCGGCACATTATACTTTTGAAGTGGTATGCAGCCACCGGACAAAGTGCAGCGGCCTTTCATACATTCCTGAAGACGTGAAAATAACACCTTAACCGTTTCTTTATCTGTGCCTAATATAATAGCGGCAAAACAGTCACCATTAACACGATAAACACGGTTTTCATTTGTTGCATCTTCTAAATATCTTGGGATTAGTTTTAAAATTTCATTGCCATATCCCCAGCCTTTTTTAATATTTATGCCTTTAAGATCGTCTACTCCTACTATAAGAAGGTATCCGTTTTGTCTTTCAAGGAGAAGATTTTCCAACTCCTCTTTTAGTCCGTCTATATTAAAAGTACCTGTAAATTGATCAGCCTTTTTAGTTAATGCACTTTCAGAAAGACGTCCTATCATGAAAAACGGAGCTCCGTTTTCATCACTTATAATATTCCCTCGAGAATTAACCCATATTACATCTCCAAATCTGTTAAAAATTCTGTATTCAATAGAAAATTTCTTATGCTCTTTAAGAACCTTTTTTATTTCATTAGTAAAGACCTGTTGATCTAATGGGTAAATAATGCTTTTCCACTCTTCAAGAGTGCAGGATGTATTATTGTTTTTAAATAAAGCAATTTTGCCTTTTATCCTGTCTGTAAAATATATTTTTTTTGTTTTAAAATCGAAAAAGAAAAAATTATCATCAGATGTTTCATTTAAAAATTCCAAAACACCTTTATATTCACTTATAGCATTTTTAGAACTTTTCTGGTTTCCCACACTAAATTTTTCCTCCTTAAATAACTACGTTTAAAATAAATTTAAACACAGTACGTTATATATGAAGTATTTTAAAACCAATAAATACTATTCCTTATTTATTATCGACATAAATTCAGTAAAATTAAATAATATAAGAATAACCTATAAAATTTGTTTATCAAATTATTAAATTAAATAATATAAGGATTTTAGAAAATAACGGTTTAATGGAATTTAGTTAATTACAATTAATAATCAGAACACATTTTCATTGAATAATACAAATCAATTAAAAAGTAATAAATAGTATTCATATTCACAAAAAAAATCCGCTTCAAATTATTGAAGCGGATTTTTTCTACTAACTTTTACTGCTGTAAAGCTGCTAAAACCTGAGGTATAAGCTGTTTCTTTCTTGAAACCATACCCGGAGCAAATACTGTTTCACCATCTGTTGAAGTAGCATTAGTAGCTGCCTGAATAACCTCTTTAGCTCTTGCACCTTTAAATACAAGTGTTGTAGACTCATCAATAATATTTGTAAGCATAAATATAAGCATGTCCATTCCACCCTGAGCAAGAAGGTCATCCATAAATTTACTTATCTGCGGTTTAATGCTTTCAAGGTCACTGCTGTTCATTGATGTAATCTGGCCAACACCAAAATTCATATTAGAAGCATTGAACTTCTTATAGTCTGTATAGAATATTTCTTCCGGTGTTTTGGAAGCAAGGTCGCTGCCTGCTTTAAACATCTCCTCAGCATGAGATTGAACCTCGATACCTGCTATTTGAGCAAGTTTTTCAGCGGCTTCTTTGTCATCAGGAGTGCATGTAGGAGAACGGAACATAAGTGTATCCGAAAGTATAGCTGAGCAAAGAAGACCTGCTATATTTGGCTCAATTTTAACATTGTTCTCGTTATACATTTTATAAACAATAGTTGCTGTACAGCCTAAAGGCTGGTTTCTGAAGAATATAGGATTGATAGTTTCAATATTTCCCAGTCTGTGGTGGTCAATAATTTCCAAAATATCAGCAAACTCAATGCCGTTTACAGCCTGATTTCTTTCATTATGGTCCACAAGAATTACTTTCTTCTTATCTGTATCAAGGAAAGACCTCTTTGAAATCTGGCCTATATATTTACCGTTTTCATCAAGTACAGGGAAATATCTGTGTCTGTTTTTAGCCATTGTTTCTTTTACATCATTTGTAAAATCATCAATGCTGAAAGTAAGAAGGTCTTTTGTAGACATAAAATACTTAACAGGCATACTCTGGTCAATAAGTCTTGCTATTGTAAATGTGTCATAAGGAGAAGAAATAATTATACAGCCTTTCTCCTCTGCACGTCTTTTAATAATAGGCGAAACAGTGCTGCTTGAACCAAGAACTATACATTTTACACCTTTTTCAATAGCAAAATACTGTGATTCAAATCTGTTGCCCAGTATTACAAGGTCACCTTCTGAAAGGTATTCATCCATCATATCAGGTGTATTGGCACCTATAAACACTTTACCGCTGCTGAAGTTGCCCTCTGCACTACCGGCAACAACTTTACCGTCAAGGGTATCAACAATATTTTTGAAAGATGTATTAGCTTTTGAAACAATAGTATTGTCATAAACATCCATATCGGATGAAGCAATATCACCTATTGAAATTAAGCCTTCAAGATAACCGTCGTTATTTGTAATAGCCAATGTAACGGCTTCTTCTTTTTTCATTTTAAGGTATGCTTCCTTAATTGAAATTTCGCCGCTTACACCGCCTACTTTTTTAAGTTCAATATCACATACTCTTGTTCTTACATCTTCAATAAGTTCCGGGCATTCAACACCGAATCTGTTTAAAACATATTCTGTTTCCTTATTGATTTCTCCTGCCCTCATGGCTCTGTAGCCGCCGCCGTTTATAGCATTTTTAAGATTAGCATAGGCAATAGCTGAGCAAATAGAGTCGGTATCCGGGCTTTTGTGGCCTGTTACAATAATATCATCTATTTTCTTCACTTGAAAAACCCCTATCTGTAAAATTTTTGATACTGTTATTTTAAATCAAATAAGCTCAAAAGTCTACAAAAAACTATAAAAAACAGACATCTCCTTATTTTAAGAAGATGTCCGTATTAGTGAAATTAACTATTAAGCGTCAACTTTAGCCATGTGGCTTATTAAATCAACAACTTTATTTGAATAACCCCACTCATTATCATACCAGCTTACAAGCTTAACAAACTTATCATTAAGCTGAATTCCGGCTTCTGCATCAAAAATTGATGTTCTTGGGTCTGTTATAAAATCGCTTGAAACAACGGCATCTTCTGTATAACCAAGGATACCTTTCATTTCGCCTTCTGAAGCTTTTTTAACAGCTGCTTTTATTTCTTCATAAGTTGCTGCCTTTTCAAGTTTGCATGTAAGGTCTACAACAGAAACGTCTAATGTAGGTACACGGAAAGCCATACCTGTAAGTTTGCCGTCAAGCTCTGGAATAACCTTACCTACAGCCTTTGCTGCACCTGTTGATGAAGGAATAATATTTCCGGCTGCTGCTCTGCCGCCTCTCCAATCCTTTTTAGAAGGACCGTCAACTGTTTTTTGTGTAGCTGTTGTTGAATGAACAGTTGTCATAAGGCCTTCTACAATACCAAAGTTATCGTTAATAACTTTAGCTAAAGGCGCAAGGCAGTTAGTTGTGCATGAAGCATTTGAAACAATATCCATATCCTTTGTATCCTTGTCTTCGTTTACACCCATAACAAACATAGGTGCATCTTTTGAAGGAGCTGAAATAACAACTTTTTTAGCACCGCCGTTAAAGTGAGCACGAGCTTTATCCATTGTTGTAAAAGCACCTGTTGATTCAACTATATACTCAGCACCAGCTTTAGACCAGCTAATATCAGCAGGGTCTTTTTCAGCAAATACCATTATTTCTTTGCCGTTTACAATAAGTTTGCCGTTTTCTGACTTAACATCACCTTTAAAAATACCATGGATTGTATCGTATTTTAACATGTATTCCATGTAATCAAGGTCGATAAACGGGTCGTTAATAGCAACAACCTGAACATCATCTCTTTCTACGGAAGCTCTTAAAACAAGTCTTCCAATACGACCAAAACCATTTATACCAACTTTAACCATAACATCTAATCCTCCTATTGTTTAATTACTGCCGCAGGATTATTTTAAACAATAAACACACCTTTATTCATAATCAGTAAAACAATCAGTTATCGCTTCGTACTATATTTACTATAGAAAAAGCAAGAAGTACCGCCGAAACTGCTAAAGCTACAGAGCTTAATACAAGTGTAAGAACTTTCATCTGTATTCCTCCTGTTTATCTGAAATAATTTACCCCTGACTCAAAAATTTTCTGGTTGTTATTGCCCGCGGCGTTTTTGTAAAGTCCGTCGCCTATACGCTCGGAATGACCCATTTTACCTAATACACGTCCGTCAGGACTTGTAATTCCTTCAATGGCCATCATTGAACCGTTAGGATTGAACCTTATATCATATGTCGCGTTGCCTGTACTGTCTACATATTGTGTCGCTACTTGGCCGTTAGCTATTAATTCATCAATCTTGTCTTTAGGTGCCACAAATCTGCCTTCACCGTGGGAAACAGGGATAGTATAAACCTCACCTGTATTTGTGCCCCAAAGCCATGGGGAAAGTGTTGAAACAATTTTTGTATCAACAAGGCATGATACGTGTCTGCCTATTGAGTTAAATGTAAGAGTAGGACTTGTTTCGTCCAAATCTCTTATTTCACCATAAGGCACAAGGCCAAGTTTAATAAGTGCTTGGAAGCCGTTGCATATACCCAACATAAGACCGTCTCTGTTTTTAAGTAAATCCATAACGGCTTCTTTAACTGCCGGATTTCTGAATACGGCAGCTATAAACTTACCAGAACCGTCTGGCTCATCACCGGCGCTGAATCCACCCGGAATCATAACTATCTGGGATTTCTTTATTTCTGCAACCATTTTTTCAATTGAAGCTTCAAGCATTGGCACTGTCATATTAGCTACAACCTGAGTTGTAACATCAGCGCCGGCTTTTTCAAATACCCTTGTAGTATCATATTCACAGTTTGTGCCAGGAAATACCGGAATATACACTTTAGGTCTTGCAAATTTTACCACAGAAGTATTTTCTTTTTTGCTTTCAAAAGGTTTTATATCCGGTTTACCGGTTAAAACAGCGGCTTTTGTAGGGAATACCTTTTCAAGAGGCTCCTGCCAGCATTTAATCATTTCGTCTATGTCTATATCTATGTCTTTAATTGAAATGAATTTTTCTTTTGTTGTTTCTCCAAGAATAATAGCATCAAGACCCATAAAGTCTATAACTTTTGTATTGGCAAGCTCAAGTATAAATGAGCCATACTGTGGCTTAAAGAGTGTTTCTATTGTAATATCCTCATCAAACTCAAAGCCAATGCCGTTACCAAATGACATTTTGCTTATGGCTTCGGCAATACCGCCGCCTCTTACTGTATGAGCTGAAACACATACACCCTTTTCAATAAGGCCGTTTACAAAGCTGAACATCTTTTTAAGATACTGATAATCCGGCAGATAATATTTATCTCTCTTCATAGGAAGGTAAACAACTGTATTGCCGGCTGCCTTAAATTCCGGAGATATTATATTGTCAACTTTAGTTACGTCAACTGCAAATGAAACAAGTGTAGGCGGTACGTGAATATCCATAAATGTACCGGACATACTGTCTTTGCCGCCAATAGCTGCAACACCCATTTCAATCTGAGCTTTAAATGCTCCGGCCAAAGCTGCAAACGGTTTACCCCATCTAACAGGGTCTGTTCCCAGTTTTTCAAAATATTCTTGGAAAGTAAGTCTTATGTCCTCTGCTTTTCCGCCTGAAGCAACAATTTTTGCCAAAGATTCCACAACAGCATAAACAGCTCCATGGAATGGCGACCAAACAGAAATTTCCGGATTAAATCCAAATGACATAAGAGTAGCTGTTTTTGTTTCACCCTTAAGAAGAGGAACTTTAGCTGCCATAGCTTCTGGAGGTGTAAGCTGTTTTTTTCCGCCAAAAGGCATAAGAACAGTTCCTGCACCTATAGTAGAGTCAAATCTTTCAACAAGACCTTTCTGGCTTGCTACATTAAGGTTTGAAAGGTTATTAAGCCATGCCTGCTTTAAGTCACTTTCTATCAAAGCACTGTCAACACAAGTCTTTTCAAAGTAAGGTGTGCCTTCAGGCATTTTAACTTCTACATCTGTTCTCTGTTTAACACCGTTTGTATCAAGGAAATCCCTTGAAATATCAACAACAGCTTTTCCTCTCCAATTAAGGACAAGTCTTCTTGTATCTGTCACAACTGCTACCGGTGTAGCCTCAAGGTTTTCTTCTTCTGCGAATTTAATAAATCTGTCTTTATCTTCAGCTGCTATAACAACAGCCATTCTTTCCTGTGATTCAGAAATAGCAAGCTCTGTTCCGTCAAGACCTTCATATTTTTTAGGTACAAGGTCAAGATTAATGTCAAGTCCGTCTGCAAGTTCTCCAATAGCTACTGATACACCGCCGGCACCAAAGTCGTTGCATCTTTTAATCATTTTGCTTACTTCAGGATTTCTGAAAAGTCTTTGAAGCTTTCTTTCTGTAGGTGCATTACCTTTTTGTACTTCAGCACCGCATGTTTCTATTGACTCTACTGTGTGTTCTTTTGAAGAGCCTGTAGCACCGCCGCAGCCGTCACGGCCTGTTCTGCCGCCGGTAAGAATAATAACATCTCCCGGCTCAGGTGTTTTTCTAATAACATTTTCTTTTTTAGCCGCAGCTATAACAGCACCTATTTCCATACGTTTAGCCACATAATCAGGATGATAAATTTCTACAACCTGTCCTGTTGAAAGACCAATCTGGTTACCGTATGAACTGTAGCCTCTTGCAGCCTCTGTAACAATTTTTCTTTGCGGAAGTTTGCCTTTTATTGTGTCCTTTACACTTACTCTTGGGTCAGCTGCACCTGTAACACGCATAGCCTGATATACATAAGCTCTGCCTGAAAGCGGGTCTCTTATAGCACCGCCAAGACATGTAGCAGCGCCACCGAATGGCTCTATTTCTGTAGTGTGGTTATGTGTTTCATTTTTAAACATAATAAGCCACTCTTCATCTTTGCCGTCTACATCAACAGGCACAACAATAGAGCATGCATTAATTTCTTCACTCTGATCCATGTTGTTGAGTATGCCACGCTGTCTTAAAATCTTCATACCAAGAACAGCCATATCCATAAGGCACTGGTCTTTATCCGTTCTGTCCTTATAAACTTCTTTTCTTGCTTCCAAATATGTGTTATATGCATCCTTTATAGGCTCTGCATAAACTCCGTCTTCTATATTAACGTTTTCAATTTTTGTCTGGAAAGTTGTATGTCTGCAATGATCAGACCAGTAAGTATCAATAACCCTAATTTCAGTCATTGTAGGATTTCTTTTTTCTGTATCACGGAAATATTTCTGGCAAAAAAGCATGTCTTCAAAGCTCATAGCCGTTTCAAGACTGTCTCTTAATGCAGCAATTTCTTTTTCCGTCATATCAATAAATCCGTCTAAAACTTTAACATCTTCCGGATAATCCATAACCATAGCTAAAGTTTCTGGCTTTTCAAGAGCTGCCTGTCTTGAATCAACAGGGTTAATGCAGTATTCCTTAATTTTATCAAAATCGGCATCGGAAATATCGCCATCAAGCACATAAACTTTGGCAACAGCAATTTCAGGTCTTTCTTTCTGTGAAATTATCTGTATACACTGCATAGCCGAGTCTGCCCTCTGGTCGTACTGTCCCGGAAGGTATTCAACGGCAAAAACCCTGCTTGCGCCAAAATCGTAGTTTTCCTCATAAACCCTGTCTACAGGCGGTTCTGAAAAAATAGTTGTTTTAGCGGCTTGAAAATCCTTATCTGAAATTCCTTCAACATCGTATCTGTTAAGTATTTTCAGCTTAGTAAGTCCGTCAATACCAAGATTGACTTTAATGTCATTAAACAGGCTTGCCGCTTCAATGTCACAGCCTTCTTTTTTCTCTACATAAAGACGCTTAATGTTCATATTTCTTTCCCCTTTTTTTTAATAATGCCTATTGGCACACCATTACAGATTGCCATTAAACATACATACGTTTAAGCATAAAAAGTATTTTGACTAATTACCGCATTATACTCTTGTATTAAACAAAAAATCAAGTATATTTATTACAGGAGCTATTAAATTAATGGTATTATTTTACCACTTATTACAAAATATGTAAAATCTTTATATCAAATATACTTTCAAAAAAATGAATAAAAAATAGAAATTAATCAAATGCAATTACAACAATTTTTACAAAATATGTATCTTTTTGAGAACTGAATTAAGAATTGCTTTAATGTTAAATTGTATAAATTACTTTAAATTCATAAATTTTTATGTTTAAAACAACATTTTATTACTGCAAAAATGCATTATTATATTGTTTAAATCTGAAATTTATGCTACTTTAAATAAAGTAAATACTTATTGGAGGCAAAAAATGTTTTTCTTTATAGCTGTACTTCCTGTAAAAAAAATTATACCTTATAACCTAAGCGGAATATGCAAAAACTGTGCTAATATCTGTTCTTACGAAATAATAATGACTGCAAACTGTCTGAGTATATTTTTTATTCCGCTTTTTAAATGGGGTAAGCAGTATTTTGTTAGAACCAGCTGCTGTGGAGCTCTTTACAGTCTTGATAAAAGTGTAGGCGACTCCATAGCAAGGGGTGAAAATACTGCTATAACCGATGAAAGCCTTACTCTTATAGACGAAAACTTCAGCCGTGTAGGTGTTTGTCCATACTGCGGCAGTGAAATAAACGAGGATTTTGAGTACTGCCCTAAATGCGGTAAAAAGCTTTAATTTGTATCTGCGCCGGATAAATATCCGGCGTTTTTAATGAATTTTTTTAAAATTTTTCGCTTAATATTTCAGCTTCTTTTTTGGCATTTGATAATATTTCGTTGGTATTATTTCCTATTATATCAAGGCCTTCGGCACTTAAAAAATATACATCATTAATGCCTACAAAGTTAAAAAGGCCTTTGGTATAATCATATCCATAATTAAAATCGCCTATATATCCACCGGCAGTTGTTATATAAACCGCTTTATTTGCTTTGCATAATCCCTTAGGAGTTCCGTCTTTTTCATACTTAAATGTTACGCCACAGACTGAAATATGTTCAAAAAATACTTTTAAGGCTGAAGGAAAAGACATATCCCAATATGGTGCCATAACTATTACAGTATCTGCTTTTGAAAACTCCTCTGCCAGTTTAATAAGCCTGTCATCTTTCCCTTCTGATACTTCTTTATCACGTTCTTCAATCATTTCTTTATTAAAAGGCTTTAAATCCATATCAGAGAGTAAATATTCTTTTAAAACAGCATCTTTTTTGCCGTTCATGTATTTTTTTACAAAAAAGTTTCCCAATTCATAAGTTCTTGAAACATTTTTTCCTCTAAGACATGCATTTACAATCACCACATTTTCAGCCAAAATAAACCTCTCCTTTCATCAAAAAAGCTTTAACTGTTCAAAGTCTGATTTTCTGTTTAATTCAACAGGTGTTTGCTCAAGAATTTCTTTATACTCATCAGTTTCATTAAGCCATTTCCTTACTTGATTTTTTTCCAAAATAAGAGGCATTCTGCCATGAATGTCTGAAACAGATGAGTTAGCTTCAGTTGTTAAAACAGCAAATCTCTCACCGTCATCATTAGTGTCGTAAATTCCGGCCATATATAAAGTATCATGGTCTTTTCTATAAAATTTGAATTTTTCTTTTATTGCACTCCATTCATAAAATCCTGAAGACGGAATTACACATCTTCTTTTTTCTACAGCCTTACTAAACATCTTCTTTTGAAAAACCGTTTCAGAGCGTACATTTATTATTAAACCATTATTGCTGTTTTTAAATCCCCATTTAATTTCTTTTGCACCAAAATTATTGTCATGTTTAGTAATAATCCATGCCTTTTGTGACGGAAAAATATCACCGGGACTTATTTCACACGAAAACTCATTGTCGCTTTTAAGCCTTTTAATTAAACTTATTACATCATTATTAATATAAAATCTGCCGCACAATATTATCACTCCGATTAAATTCCTGCATTTATTATATTGTAACCCATTTTTATAATTAAATCTATTAAAAAGAAATAATATAATTATTTAAGCAAATTTTAATAGCCATATAGAATATCTTTTGACATGAAAAAATGGACCAAAATTCACACTAAATATAATTTTGATCCACTTGAGAATATAATTAAATTAAAGAGAGTTTAAGCACAATGGCAATTAATTTTTTTCCGGTTTCTTTTTTATAAAATTCCTATATATTATAGGACCTACTATAACTAATACTGCAAGTAATATAAAAACAGCTACTATAGGCCTTTTAAAGAATTCAAAAATATTGTGATTACAAATTACAATGCTTCTTGCTAAATTTGTTTCTATAAGTTCTCCCAAAAGCAATGCAACAAGGCAAGGCGTTAAAGGTAATTTAGCCTTTGCAAAGAATAGCCCTATTATACCAAAAAGTACAATAAGCCATACATCAAAAATTCTTTGACTTACACTATATGAGCCGACAATTGCAAGTAAAAGTACTGATATAAATAAAATATCATTAGGAATTTGAACAAGCTTAGCACAATATTTAACAAGCGGCAAGTTTATAACCAAAAGTATACATGTACCTATAAAAAAGCTTGCTATTAATCCCCATACCATTTCAGGATTATTTTGGAAAAGCAATGGTCCTGGCTGTATACCAAGAATCATAAATGCTGAAAGCATAATAGCAGTAGTACCCGATCCAGGAATACCCATCGTAAGTAATGGAACTAAAGCACCCATTGCACAACTGTTATTAGAAGATTCACCAGCTGCAACTCCGCGTAGTTCACCTTTTCCCCATTCTCCTTTTGGATAAATTTTCTTTTCTGTTAAATAAGCAAGTGGTGTAGATGTTGTACTTCCTACTCCTGGCAACACTCCTATAAAAAATCCACTTATAGAACTTCTTATCTGTGTAGGTAAAATATAAAGCAACTCTTTCATTGAAAGTTTTACAATACCACTGTCAAACTCAATTCTATTTTTTGTAGCATTGGTTTCACCGGTATTTTTTTTAAGATTTCTTAATACTTCAGCTAAAGCAAACATACCAATGGCTAATATAACAAAACTAATACCCTCATAAAGGTTATAATTTCCAAAAGTAAGTCGTGCTGTACCTGTAGTACCATCCAGACCTATTGTTCCTATTGCTAAACCTATACATATACTAAAACAACATTTTAAAAGTGTAGTATTTTCCGAAAAACCAGATATACAAACTAAAGCAAATATCATTAACGCTAAATATTCAGGAGCAGCAAAAGCTACTACCATTTTAGTCATAGGTCCTGAAAGCAACACCATAAACAATGTTCCCAAAATTCCACCTACAAAAGAGCTGATAGCAGCAGCAGCTAAAGCCTTTCCTGCCATTCCTCTTCGTGCCATCGGATATCCTTCCATTGCTGTTATAATTGCTGCTTCAGTTCCAGGTGCATTAACAAGTATAGCAGATATAGCTCCTCCAAACTGCGAGCCATAATATATTCCAGAAAATGCGGTAATAGCTGCTATAGGATCAAGGCTGTAAGTAAATGGCAACAGCACCGCTATTGTTACTATTGGCCCAAGTCCCGGAAGTATACCTACTATCTGACCTAATATTACGCCACCTAACGCAAACAAAAAGTTCATTGGTGTAAGTGCTACCTGCAATCCTAACAATAAATTTGAAAACATACTCATTATTAATCACCTCTATTCAAATTTAATTAAAGAATATTCCCATAGGAAGCCAAATTTGAAGTAGATAGTTGAATATTATAAAACAAGCTATAGGAAATATTACAGAAAATACAATATTTCTTTTTATGTGATTTCTGTCCAAATAATTCAGTATTGCAAGCGAAAGCAAGATAGTGGAAATAATATATCCTATAATATTTATAAGCAAAAGATATATAATAAGCATTACAATTATTATTATTTTATCTTTATCCAAAAATGATAATATGCTCTCACTCTTTTTATTATCTGAAGAAACTTCAGCTTTCTTATAATTTGATACAGCTTGTATCAACATTAAAACAGATACAATTACTGCAACAACACCTATAATTCTAGGCATAAGTTCAGGTGATATACTATTATAGTTACTCTTAAGTATACCTTTTGAAGATATTGTAAATGTAAGCATAAAATATAAAATAGCACCTACGACTGCTATAATAGCTATTTTAACTTCATAAAGCCAGTATTTTCTATCTTTCAAATGTATCACCTCTTTTTTGTTAAATATCAAGACTGTATTTATACAGTCTTGATATTATATTTTATTAAATTATTCCAGCTTCCTTAAGAGCTTCAGTAATCTCATCTTGGAAATCTGCCAACCACTGATCATAATCGTCTATAACAGGTTCGCTTGTCCACTGCATATTTGAGCATATTTCTTCCCATTCAGGTGTTTCAACAACAGCTTTTGCAACATTCTTCCAATAAGTTACAGCTTCTTCAGACATATCTTTCGGACCCCAGAATCCTCTCCAGTTACCGTATACCAAGTCATATCCACTTTCCAAAAATGTAGGTGTATCAGCATAAGGCCCACCCATTCTTTCCTCAGAAGCAACTGCAACAGGTTTTACCTGTCCTGACTCTGCAGCTGCTGCAAACTCACTTACACCAGAAAGTGCAACATCTATATGTCCTCCCATTAAAGCTGGCAACTGTTCTCCACCACCATCATAAACTACATATTCAACATCCTCTATATCAACATCAATACTTTGAAGGAATAATACAAGACCAATATAGTCAGGGTCAGGAGGTGCAGCAGCTCCAAATTTAATTGACTTAGGATCTTCTTTAAGTTTTGCAGCTATTTTATCTATCGTATCAAATTCTGTATTTCCTTCTGCACATACTACTACAAATGCATCATTAACAAGCTTTGCAATAGGAGTAAAATCATCAATTCCAACTTCCCATTGATTTGCAACTGCCCCGGAAATAGTAGCAGTTGATGCAACTATTAATGTATCATTCTTACCACCATACTTACCATTAAATGCTGTAAAAGCTACTTGACCAGCTCCTCCTGCTTCATTTATAACTTTTACTGGCTGTTCAACAATACCTGTAGAATTAAAAACTTGTGCAAAACTTCTTGCTGATGTATCATATCCGCTTCCTGCTGCTGCACCTGCAACAATAGTAACAGGTCCTGTTGGTTCCCATGCAGTACTTTCAGAAGAATTTGAACTTGAATTACTGCTTGTAGTACTTCCAGTTTGACTTTGGCAACCGGCAAAAGAACATACTGAAATCACCAATAATAATGTAGTAGCCAAAATTCTTTTTTTCATAACTTTCACCCTTTCAAATACAACTTTTAAACTTTACTTGTGACAACAAAAATGATACATATGGCTTACAATATCAGCATTAACATAATCCTTAATTTTATCAACTGCATTAAGAACCGTGTCAAAATCAATATTAGTTTCAATATTCATCTGCTTAAAAAGATTAAGCAAATCTTCTGTAGCCACATTACCTGCTGCACCAGGAGCAAACGGGCATCCTCCAAGTCCGCCTGCTGCCGATTCATACTTAACAAAACCATGCTTAACCCCTATCATGGCATTCATTAAAGCAAACCCGGCTGTATCATGAAGATGCAGCGATACTTTGTCAAAATCGTATTCACCTTTTAATTTAGATAATATGTCTTCCACAACTAATGGGCTTGCTGTTCCTACTGTATCTGCAAGAACTACTTTTTTAGCACCTATTTTATATGCTCTTTCCGACATTCGCTTTATGTCATCAATACTTATAGGGTCATTAGGAAATGGTGATATAAAAGTACATGCAAGGCCAACTGTTACATCTAATCCTTCGTATGTATTTATCATTTCCTCCATGTCTTGAAATGACTGTTCTCTTGTACGGTTTACATTGCTTAAATTGTGTTTTTCAGTTACAGATATAGGACATACAATTCCATCAACTTTAGATTTAACTGCATTTGAAACACCTTTGGCATTTGGAGCAAGACCAATAAACTTTATGTCAAGGCCTTTTTCCTTGCGGTACTTATCCAACTCCTCCGCTACTTCTGCGGCATCTGCCATTTGAGGAATCCATTTAGGGCTTACAAAAGAAACTACTTCCATTTCTTTAAAACCGGCATCCATTAATTTTTTGCCTATTTCAATTTTTTTGTCTGTAGGTATAAACTCTTTTACGTTCTGAAATCCGTCACGGGGACATACCTCTGTTATTTCAACTTTGTTTAACATAACCTATGCCTCCTTTTATTAAATTACTCCGTTATCTTTAAGTTCTTTAAGCTTATCTTCGTCAAAGCCCATTAACTGGCCGTATACTTCGCTGTTGTGCTGTCCCAAAGAAGGCGCTGGCCATCTGACACCGTTTTTTGTTCCCATAAGCTTTACTGCATCACCTATTACATGCATGTCACCTATTACAGGGTGTTTAAGCGGTACAAACATTTCACGAACCTTAGCTATATGTTCATCGTTAACAAGCTTCTCCATGTCGTAAATAGGTGCTGCAGGAACACCGGCATCAAGTATTAACTTAACTAAATCTTCAACAAGGTAATTCCGTGACCAATTGTTTATTACTTCTCTAAGTTCCTCAAAATGCTCAAGACGTTTAGGACCGTCTAAATATCTTTCATCTGTTATTAAGTCTTCCATTCCGGCTATCTTTGCAAATCTTTCCCAAAGCTTCTGATTACCGCAGCCTAAAACATACTGCCCGTCTTTTGCTTCAAATGAGTCATAAGGATAAAGAGTTGAATATCTGTTTCCTGTTCTTTCCGGAACTTTTCCTGTAGCTTCATAACGTACAATTCCATTTTCAAGAGCTGCAGCAACACCGTCCACAAGGGAAATATCTACTCTTTGGCCTT
>CALWSS010000160.1 GCA_944384255.1 uncultured Clostridia bacterium | reverse complement strand
ATTTTTTCAAATACATTAATAAGGTTTTTGAAAGACCAGAGGTCAATACCTGCTTCCGGTTCGTCAAATATGGAAAGCTTTGTTTTTCTTGCCATAACTGTGGCAATTTCTATTCTCTTAAGTTCACCGCCTGAAAGACTTGCGTTTACTTCCCTGTTTATGTAGTCTTTAGCACAAAGACCAACTTCCGAAAGGTAGTCACAAGCTGCTGCTGTTGTAAGGTTTTTGCCTGAAGCAAGGTTTATTAAATCCCTTACTGTAACGCCTTTAAACCTTACCGGCTGCTGGAAAGCAAAGCTTATGCCCATTTGGGCTCTTTCGGTAATATTTTTATCTGTAATGTCTACACCGTCAAGTAAAATACTGCCTGATGTAGGCTTAACAATACCGGCTATAATTTTGGCTAATGTTGATTTGCCGCCGCCGTTAGGACCGGTAATTACAATAAACTTATTGTCATCTATTGTAAGACTAAGGTCTTTTATAATTCCCTTGCCGTCATCTACGGTGTAGGAAATGTTCTTAAGTTCAAGCATTTTTGTGTCCTCCCTGTGTATTTTAAGCGGAAAATAGTTAAGCATCTAAAAGAGTGCATCTAAAATATTTTTCCGTTTTACAGCTAAAATATTCGTTTAAAAATTTACTTTAAAACCCATTATTTCTCATTTATTGAATTATATCAATTAAATATACCATAGTCAATATATTCCCCGAAATAAACGAAAACAATTATTAATTGATATTGATTTTACATTTATTTTTTATTTTTATGTTATTCTGTCTTTAAATGATTTTAATTAATATAGCCTACTTATATATTTTGTGATATAATTCTGGGGCAATATAATTTTCATATTTGTACTCCAAATTCAGTTTAAAAATAAATTTTATAATGCAGAAAAATATTTTAAAATTTTTTTCAAATTTTGAATGGATTTTATGTTTTAAATCGTATTATATATGAAAACAATTAAAACTGATAATTAAATTGGAGGTAAAAAATATGAAAAAACTTATAACAGGCATTTTTATAACAGCAGCAATACTTACAATATCCGTTACAAGTGTATGGGCACATGGTCATGGAGGACGTTTTAACTCAGGTAATGGCCAGTACTGTGCAAACGGCACATGCTACAATGGTTGCAATTACGTAGATGCTGACGGTGACGGAGTTTGCGACAACTATAATTTAAGAGGCAGTTATAATAACAACACATACTATGGTCAATGCCATGGAGGCGGATACTGCCGTTATTAAACGTTATTAAACGTTATTAAACGTTATAAAAAACGGGGATTAATTATGCGGAGCGAACAGGAAGTAAACACGGCTATTGAGCGATATTCGGATACCATAAAAAGGCTGTGTATGATTCATCTTAAAAATTACGCTGATACAGAGGACATATTTCAAACTGTTTTTTTGAAATATGTCCTTAGCTCCGTTTGCTTTGAAAATCAGGAACACGAAAAAGCATGGTTTATAAGAGTAACAATTAATGCATGCAGGGATTTGATTAAAAGCTTTTTTCGCAGCAGAACAGTATCAATGGACGAAATTATAAATTTACCGGACAAACTGCCACCGGATAACAGACAGATACTGGAAGCTATACTTTCTTTGCCGCCTAAGTACAAAGACATAGTTTATCTGCATTATTACGAAGGTTACACGGCAGTTCAGATTGGCAAAATACTGAAAAAAAACGTAAACACTGTTTATACTCTGCTTACGCGTTCAAGGCAGATGCTAAAAGAAAAGCTGGGTGATATTGATTATGAGTAATAATATAAAAGAAACTTTTAATAAAATCCATGCCGAAGAAGAATTGAAGATTAAAACAAAGGCGTTTTTAGCTCGAAAAACGGACAATTACAAAAAGCGCCGTGTGTCTTTTAAATATCAAACCATAGCCATTACGGCATGCTTATTTTTGTTTATATTATCTGCCGGAGGCTTAAAACTGTACTTTACACCCACATCGGTTATAAGTATAGACATTAACCCTTCTGTTGAACTGGGTATAAACATGTTTGACAGAATTATATCAGTTAAAGGCTACAATGATGACGGCAATGAGCTGGCAGATTTAGTTGATGTTAAATATACCAATTACAAATACGGCCTTGAACAGCTTGTAAACAGCCAGACTGTTACCCAATGCCTTTCAAACAACGGGGCATTATCTATAACAGTGGCTGGTTCAAACCAAAAACAGTGTAATGATATATTGTCAAATGCCAAAAACTGCACATCAGGCCAACAGAATGCATACTGCCACATGGCAAACTACAGTCAAATTGAAAGTGCTCATCAATGCGGGCTTTCTGTAGGAAAATATATGGCATATCTGGAGCTTAAAGCTCTTGATTCCAGTATAACACCGGAAGAAATAAGCGGTATGACAATGAGGGAAATACGTGATCGTATAAATTCCATATCGCCTGAAGACACATATTATCAAGATGAATACTGCAATCAAAACGAGCACGGCCACACAAACGGCCATGGCCACGGTCACGGATATTAATAAAAAGCATAAAAACGCCTAAAAAAGCACAAATTATTATTTCTGCTCTTTAGGGCGTTTTTTTATCGTTTTTTTATTATGTATACAAAAAACGGCATAGTCATAAAGGCTGATGCCGCTTTTTGTTTTGATTAAGTATTTTTATTAGGCTAATTTTAAACAAGCTTAAGAGCCTGGTCTAAATCTTCAATTAAATCTTCAACATCTTCAATACCTATTGAAAGTCTAACCTGACCGTCGAATATACTTGCTGCGTGACGTTCTTCCGGTGACATATCAAAATGGCTCATTGTAGGTGAATGCTGAATAAGAGAGTCAACATTTCCAAGGCTTGTAGCAAGGCTGAATATCTTCATATTATTCATAACTTTTCTAACAGCGTCTACTCCGCCTTTAATATCAACACTCATCATGCCGCCATAGCCGTTATGCATCTGTTTTTTAGCTATTTCATGTGTTGGGTGGCTTTCAAGGCCCGGATAGTAAACTCTGTCTACTTTTGGATGTTTCTCAAGGAACTGAGCTACTTTCATAGCATTTGAGCAGTGACGCTCCATTCTTACGCCAAGTGTTTTCATTCCCTGCATTAAAAGCCATGCAGCAAACGGGTCTAAAACTGCACCGAAGCACTGAAGATAAGGCATACGGCATCTGTCTATTCTTTCTTTACTTCCTGCTACAACTCCGGCTGTAACTGTGCCATGGCCACAAAGATATTTTGTTGCACTGTGAACAACAAGGTCTGCACCTAAATCAAGCGGATTCTGCAAATATGGTGAAGCAAATGTGCTGTCTACAATAAGAGTTATGCCCTCATGCTGATGAACAACTTCACTTATAGCAGCTATATCGCTTATTTTAAGTGTTGGGTTAGCCGGTGTTTCAACATAAACAAGGCTTGTGTTTGGCTGAATGGCATCTGCAACAGCCTGTACATTTGATGTATCAACTCTTGTATATGTAACACCAAGGCGTGATAATACCTTTGCAAAAAGTGTATATGAGCAGCCGTATATAACATCACCGAATACCACATGATCCCCGGCTTTTACAATGCTTAAAACTGCTGTTGAAATAGCACCAAGACCGCTGGCAAGTGAAATAGCAGCTTCTGCATGCTCCAAATGAGCAATCTTCTTTTCAAGCTCATCACAGTTAGGGCTGCCGAAACGTGTATACACAAAGCCTTCGTCTACATGCTGGTTAAGATAAACGGCACTGTCGAAATCTTCTAAAACATAAGTTGATGTCTGATATATAGGACTGATATGTGCCATTGCTTCCGGTTTATATGATCCTGTTAAACGTGCATGAAGCTGATGTGCATGAAGCAAATCTGTATTAATACTCATAATTAAAACTCCTTTTTTATAACATTTTATAACTTTTTATAACCTTTTCTTACTTTTATATTATTTCAAATGAACTTGTTGTTTTAATGTTACTATTGTTTCATTAATATATCAACTTGCAATTAGTAAGTATAAAATATATATTTTATACTACAAAATATAACAAAACTATTATTTAATGCATTTAGCTGTATTTGAAAATTTTCTTAAATTTAGCTTAAAACACTTTAAAACTGTTAATAAAAAATGAATTTTGTAGTATACTTATATTTTTAACAGGCTTATAAAGGGAGGACTTAAAAAGTGAATATTTTTATTGAAATTTTAAAAGCCATATTTTTAGGCATAGTAGAAGGCATTACGGAATGGCTGCCTATAAGCAGTACAGGACACATG
>CALWSS010000159.1 GCA_944384255.1 uncultured Clostridia bacterium | reverse complement strand
ACCTGCTCAAATATATCTTTTTCTTCTTCAAGTTCAAGAATAACATTGTATTTTTCAGCTATTTCAGAAGCTGCATCAAAGTCAAGAGTTGAGTTTGGAGTCATAATTTTGCCTTCAAGGAAAAGTGCCTTTACAAGCTCAGAAACTTTTTTGCCTAATGTTTCGGCTAACTCACCTAAAGTAAGCTCAGCCGGAATTTTCTTTATTTTAAGCTCATCATCTGCTTCTTCTTTTGCAGGTGCAGCCTTAACTTCAGGAGCTTTCTGCTTTGGCTGATTATTTTTGTTATTTTTGTTTTTCTGGTTATTCTGGTTATTCTGATTATTTTTGTTGTTCTTAGAGCCTGACTGATTAAACGGTTTTTGATTATTATTCTGGTTATTTTTCTGTTCCTTAGAACCGTTAAATCCCTGCTGCTTTCCGCCTGATTTATCGGAATTTTTGTTCCTGTTGTCGTTTTTATTTTCGTTCCTATTATCGTTTTTGTGATTATTAAATTTCTGATTATCGTTATTTTTATGACTCGAAATATGCTTATCATTTGAGTCATCTTTTTTAGTTTCTGCTATTTTAGCTGTTTCTGTTTTCTGCTGTATTTCTTTTGACTTCTGATTAGCAGCATTGTCGGATATATTCTTTGTTTTAGGTTCTTCATTTTTAGCAGGTTTATCTGCAGAAAAAGCTCCTCTAAGCTTATCGGCTAAATCCGCATCAACTCCGCTTAAATTTGTTACTGTCACCCCAAATTCCTTTGCCTTTTCAATAATAGTTTTACTGCCAATGTTTAACTCCTTTGAAAGTTCATATATTCTAACTTTTGACAAAGGCTCCACCTCCTATACACACATATATCAGACACGTTTTTGGTACAAAATCTTCAACTGCTGTGCAAACCCCTCATCGATAATAGCAACAGTTGAGCGTAAATCTTTGCCTATTGCCCTGCCGATATTCTCCTTTGTTTCCGTACAAATAATATCTACATCTTTAAGCAGTGCTGCATTTTTAAACTTCTTTTTTGTATTTTCAGACGCATCTTCTGATATAATTAATAACTTTACTTTAACGCCTTTTAATGCTTTTTCACATGGAAGCTCACCTGAAACAAGTTTGCCTGCTCTTTGGCACTGTCCCAAAAGTGATAAAAACTTATTGTTCTCCACCGGCATTTAAAAGCTCCTCTCTAAGCTTTTCGTATACCTCAGCCGGAACAGGTGTTTTAAAGCTTCTTTCAAGGCCTTTTGATTTTTTAGCCTTTTCAAGGCACTCAAGGTTTGGGCATATATATGCTCCTCTGCCCGGTTTTTTGCCTGTAAAATCCACACTAAACTCGCCGTTTTCACTTTTTACAACCCTTACAAGGGAGCGTTTGTCTTTCATTTCTTGGCAGCCAGTGCACTTTCTAAGAGGAATTGATTTTTGTTTCATATTATTTCCTCCTTTAGTTAATTATTCTTCTTCAGGCATATCAGTTGTTTCATTAAGCTCTGTTTCTTCATTTATATTTTCGGCATTTTCGTCTGTTTCAGGTAATTCTACCTCATCGTCAAGAAAACCTGTTTCAGCTGCCTGTGTTTCACTTTTAATATCTATTCTCCAGCCGGTTAATTTAGCTGAAAGTCTTGCATTTTGACCTTCTCTGCCTATTGCAAGTGAAAGCTGATGATCAGGAACTACTATTTTAGCGCTCTGGTCAGCCTCGTTTACTTTAACAGCTACAACTTTTGAAGGGCTTAAAGCAGATGCAATAAATACCTGTGGGTCTTCGTTCCATTCTATAATGTCTATTTTTTCACCGTTAAGCTCACTGACTATTATATTTACTCTGCAGCCGTTTTGGCCAACACATGCACCAACTGCATCCACATTAGGGTCTTTGGAGTAAACGGCAATTTTTGTTCTTGAGCCGGCCTCACGGGCTATGCTTTTAATTTCAACTGTACCGTCGTGAACCTCAGGTACTTCCTGTTCAAAGAGTCTTTTAACAAGCTCAGGATGTGTTCTTGAAACATAAATCTGTGGTCCTTTTGTTGTCTGTTTTACTTCAAGAACATAAACTTTTATTCTGTCAGGGAAATTATACTCCTCACCAGCAATCTGCTCATTAGGAAGCAGTATTGCGTCTATTTTGCCAAGCTGAACAATAACGTTTTTCTTTTCATGTCTTTGAACGATACCTGTTACAATATCTTTTTCCTTTGTTATATACTGATTATAAAGTATTTCTCTTTCGGCTTCTCTAAATTTCTGTACAACAACCTGCTTTGCAGTCTGAGCTGAAATTCTTCCAAAATTTCTTGGTGTAATAACTTCGTTATAAGTATCACCTATATGATAATTAGGTCCCAGTATTCTTGCTTCAGCATAAGAAATCTGTGTTGCCGGGTCGTCTACTTTTTCTACTATTTCTTTTTGAGCATAAACCGCAACTTCGCCTGTTTCACGGTTTATTTCAACCTTTATGTTCTGTGATGAGCCAAAGTTCTTTTTGCAGGCCGATACCAGAGATGCTTCTATAGCGTCGAATATAACTTCTTTATCAATGCCTTTTTCTTTTTCAATAGTATTAAGAGCTTCAATAAATTCAGCTCTATCAACTTTATCCATTTTAAAACCCCCTTAAAATATCACAGCAAGCCGCACGGAAGATACGCTTTTTTTATCAAATACCAATTCATTGCCGTCATCATCAGTTATTACTATATTATTGTCTATAAGCCCTTTAAGAGCGCCTTGGAATTCTTTGGAGCCGTTAAACTGTTTATAAAGCTTAATATCAACTATTTCGCCTGAATATTTTTCAAAATCAGAATTCTTTTTAAGCGGTCTGTCAATTCCAGGTGAGCTTACCTCGAATATATAAGCCTGCTCAATAGGGTCTTCTTTATCAAGAATTTTTTCGGCCGCTTTACTGAAAACTTCGCAGTCATCTATAGTAATTCCGCCTTCTTTATCAAGATATACCCTAAGATAATAATTTTGACCTTCTTTTACAAACTCAACATCCGCAATTTCGAAATTCATTTCTTCAGCTGTTTTGGAGAGCAGAAGCTCAACTTTTTTAGCCGTATTAATTGTATTTGCCATTAAACTCACCCCTTTTTAAATTTTCTCTAATTTTTATAACTTTTTATAACTTTTTATAACTTTTTCTAATATGAGTAAACAAAAGAGTGGGCAAATACACCCACTCTTAAATAAACCGCTATTCCATCTACTGCATTATACCACTTAAGGCAAAATGTTGCAACAAAAACTTTTATCTGTAAATAATCTCGTTTCTCTTTGGTCCGTTAGAAACTATAGTAATAGGATAACCTAATTCTTTTTCTATAAACTCAATATAGTTTCTTGCATTTTCCGGCAAATCTTCATACTTGGTAATACCGCGAATATCACTCTTCCAACCAGGAAGAACTTTGTAAACAGGTTTTGCCTTTTCAAGAAGCGGTGTTACAGGGAATTCCTTTGTAACCTCACCGTCAATCTCATATCCTACACAAACAGGTATTTCATCAAGATAGCTTAAAACATCAACTACTGTAAAAGCAATATCTGTTGTGCCCTGAAGCATACAGCCATATCTTGCTGCAACACAGTCGAACCAACCCATTCTTCTTGGACGTCCTGTAGTAGCACCAAATTCTCCGGCATCTCCGCCTCTAACCCTAAGCTCCTGAGCTTCATCACCAAATATTTCGCTTACAAAAGCTCCGCCGCCTACAGCACTTGAATATGCCTTAACTACTGTGTATACCTTCTCAATCTTATGAGGTGGTATTCCGGCACCTATAGCACCAAAGCCAGCCAATGTAGAAGAAGAAGTTGTCATTGGGTAGATACCGTGGTCTGGGTCTTTAAGAGCTCCCAGCTGACCTTCAAGAAGTATCTCTTTGCCTTCTTTAATAGCCTTGTTAAGATATTCTGCTGTATTTGTTATGTATGGAGCAACAAATTCTTTATAACTCATAACCTCATCAAATATCTTTTGAGGGTCAAGAAGTTCATGATGATAAAGATGCTCTAAAAGCACGTTTTTAATCTCACATGCAGCCTTAATTCTTTCCATGAGAATATCTTCATGGAAAAGGTCGCAAATCTGAATACCAGTTTTAGCATATTTATCGGAATAAAAAGGAGCAATTCCGCTTTTTGTAGAACCAAACTGCTTGTCGCTTAATCTGGCTTCCTCAAGTGTATCAAAAAGTATATGATAAGGCATAAGAAGCTGAACTCTGTCTGAAATAAGAATTTTAGGCTCTTTTATGCCGCTTTCCTTAAGGTAATTAAGTTCTTTGATAAAATACGGAACATTGAAGGCAACACCGTTTCCGATTATATTAACAGTGTTCTCATTAAAAACACCTGAAGGCATTTGGTGAAGAGCATGTTTACCGTAATCATTTATAATTGTATGCCCTGCATTGCTGCCGCCCTGAAAACGAATTACTATATCAGCATTCTCAGCCAGCATATCTGTAATTTTGCCCTTACCTTCATCGCCCCAGCAGGAACCGACTATTGCTTTAACCATTGAGTATCACTCCTGTATAATCAATTAATATTTATTGTGCATTAAAAATTTACACACTTAAGTTACGATATTATTATATTCTATTTTTTACTATAAGTAAAATAAATACTTTTTATACTTATTATAATCCATAATTATATTTAACATATAAAAAACCGCAGCTTAAATAAACTGCGGTTTACTTATAAAATTAAACTCTTATTTCTTCTGCTTCATTGCTTAAAAGGTCTTTATTAGCTTCAAGAGCCGGTTTTACAAAGTTTTCAATAAATTCCTCTGTCTGCTGTGGTGCACGGCCTACAAAATTTCTTGCATCCATTATTGAGTTAAGCTCATCTATTGTAAGGCCAAATGAAGGGTCTGCAGCTATTCTTTCAAGCAAATCATTAGGCTTACCTTCTTCTTTAACAACTCTGCCGGCTGCCATAGAATGAACACGGATTTTCTCATGAAGTTCCTGTCTGTTGCCGCCTTTTTTAACTGCATCCATCATTATGTTTTCTGTAGCCATAAACGGAAGCTCGTTATTAAGGTGCTGCTCAATTACTTTAGGATATACCACAAGGCCGTCTACAACATTTCTGTAAAGGCTGAGTATAGCATCTGTTGCCAAAAATGCCTCAGGCACACTTATTCTCTTATTTGCCGAATCATCAAGTGTTCTTTCAAACCACTGTGTAGAAGCTGTTACAGCAGGGTTCATGGCAGCAGAAATAACGTATCTTGCAAGAGAACCTATTCTTTCACTTCTCATAGGATTTCTCTTGTAAGCCATAGCAGATGAACCAATCTGGCTCTTTTCAAACGGCTCCTCAATTTCTTTAAGGTGCTGTAAAAGTCTTATATCATTGCTGAATTTATATGCACTTTGAGCAATTTGTGAAAGAAGGCTTAATATCTGATAATCAAGCTTTCTTGGATATGTCTGGCCTGAAACGGCAAAACAGCTCTTAAAGCCCATTTTTTCAGCAATCATGCCGTCAATTTTCTTAACTTTTTCATGGTCACCATCAAAAAGCTCCAAAAAGCTTGCCTGTGTTCCTGTAGTTCCTTTAGAACCGAGAAGTTTAGCTTTTGAAAGCTGATGGTCTATGTCTTCCAAATCCATCATAAGGTCTTGAAGCCATAAAGATGCTCTTTTGCCAACTGTTGTTGTCTGTGCAGGCTGAAAATGTGTAAAGCCAAGAGTAGGCATGTCTTTATACTCCATGGCAAACTTTGAAAGCTCGTTAATTACATTAACAAGCTCTTTTTTAATAAGCTTTAAAGCTTCTGTCATTATAATAATATCAGTATTATCACCTACATAGCAGCTTGTAGCGCCTAAATGAATAATAGGCATAGCTGATTTTGCCTGCATACCAAAAGCATATACATGGCTCATAACATCGTGACGAACGATTTTTTCCCTTTCTTCAGCCACTTCATAATTAATATCATCCTGATATTTTTTCATTTCGGCAATCTGCTCGTCTGTTATATTAAGTCCAAGCTCTTTTTCTGTTTCAGCAAGAGCAATCCATAATTTACGCCATGTTTTAAATTTAAAATCAGGTGAAAAAAGATAGCTCATCTCTTTACTGGAGTATCTTGAATTAAGCGGGCTTTCGTACTTTGATCTCATTAATAATCCTCCTGTTTGGCATTAAAAACTTTAACGTAATTTAAAAATCAACGCCAATTTACAAAACTAAAGCGGGCATAAAAATCAGAAATAATACAATCTGTCACATACCCGCTGGTAATCTAATACAGCAAATCCTGCTGATTTATTTTGTTATTCTTCTCCAAACTTCCTGATATGCCTCTTCTACATTTCCAAGGTCACGACGGAAACGGTCTTTATCAAGTTTTTCATTTGTTTCAGCGTCCCAAAGTCTGCAAGTATCAGGTGAAATTTCGTCAGCAAGAATAACTCTGCCGTCATAACGACCAAACTCGATTTTAAAGTCTATAAGCTTAATGCCTACATTAAGGAAGAATTTTTTAAGAAGCTCATTAATTTTAAGAGCCTGTTCTGAAAT
>CALWSS010000158.1 GCA_944384255.1 uncultured Clostridia bacterium | reverse complement strand
CTACTCATACAGCAGTCAACACTCCTTTTCATTTTTCTACAATACAAATTTTAAAACTTCTTTGTTAAACACATATTTTTTGTTTGTTAAAATAAATATATAGAAATGTTAAGCCTATGTTAAATCCCACCCATAATTTTACTAGCTTTTTTGTTAATATACAGGGTTTAATATTTTCTTAAAGCCCTAAAAATCTGTAATTACAGGTTCTTTATTGGTATTTAATCAATATGAAATTAATTTCTTCTTAAATATTGATGTTTGCTGAAAAATAAAAACTTTTATAGTTTATGGCATATCGATTTTTCTTTTAATAACATAAATTAAGACTAATTTTTCTTGTAATAAAACTTTTTAACTATATATAAAATAGTGTAGTGTTTTTTGTAATACACATCATATTTTAATTAATTGTAATAATAGGTTTATTATTTGGTTTCTTTATGTATAATAATTAATTTAAATAACAATAATACTTCCAAACAACATTCGTATTCTTTTGTCTTGAGAAACTTCCAAAGATTTTTTAAAAAGCTACTGCCATAGGACTTGCCATTTTATCACCTTCCCTTACACTACCGAATAAATCTTCTTTATATTGCAGTGCCTTTACTACCAGATGATAAACTTCTTAGCCATGTCGAAAAACACAAACTCCTTTTAAGGGATAACTTATTAAATCAAACAAGCACTCATCAAGTCTTATCATTTCGATATATTCTTTAATTTAAATTGGTTTTATTTTTATTATTTTTTATATATGATTTAAACAATCTATTGCTATGATTTTTTACTACCAAATATATCAATTAAAATTCATATATAACTTCTTAATAATTATAAAGATATCATTAAAAGTATCTTTCTATTTCAATAATTTTTGTTGATACCGCATCTCTAAAAGCACAATCATGTTCTACAATAACCATTGTTGGCTGAAATTTCATAATAAGTTGTTCTATCTGTAAACGAGAGTACACATCAATAAAGTTTAATGGTTCATCCCATATATATAAATGTGCTTTTTCACAAAGACTTTTTGCTATTAATACTTTTTTTTTTTGTCCTTGTGAAAAATCTCTAATATCTTTTTCAAATTGAATCCTATTAAAATCCATTTTCCTAAGTATTGCCTTAAATAAACTTTCATCAATATTATTTTTTTCAGCAAATTTAGAAAGCGTTCCTTTCAAATATGATGTATCTTGCGGCACATAAGAAATTATAAGACCTGATGCAGTCTTTATTGTTCCAGTATGGTTTATTGAATTATTTATCAAAAGTTTCAATAAACTACTTTTTCCACTTCCATTTTTACCATTAAAAATAATACGCTCTCCTTGATGTATTTCAAATGAGACAGATTTACAAATTTGAGTATAATCATATATAACAGCTACATCTGAAAATGAAATAAGCATATCTGTATGATATTCTAGTGGATGTATCTTCAAGTCTTCAATATTCTCTACATTTTTTAATAGCTTTGATTTTTCCTCTATAAATTTTTGTTGTCTTGCTTCTATCACCTTAGAGCGTTTCATCATTTTAGCTGCTTTATGACCAATATATCCTTTATCAGGTTTTAAACCACTAATGCGAGTTCCATTTTTTGTCTTTTCAACTTCATCAGACCAATTCCTTTTTTGTTGAGCAGTTTTCTTCATACGACCAATTTCTTTATTTAAATTTATATTTCGAGCAAGTTCAAACTCTTGTTGGCGTTGAAAATTTGTAAACCAAGTGGAAAAATTGCCACTTTGTACCTCTATATTATCTTTATTAATAGATAATATATGATCAACACACTTATCTAAAAAGTAACGATCATGAGATACCAAAATAAATCCTTTCTTCTTTTTAAGATATGATGCTACTTTTGAACGAGCATTGCTGTCTAAATGATTTGTAGGTTCATCTATCAATAGAAAATGTTCTTCATTTAAAAAAAGAGCTGCAAGTAACACTTTTGTCTGTTCACCATTTGATAAGGTATCAAATGAACGCCACAATACATCTATATTAACATCAAGATATGAAAGCTCTCTCATCAATTCCCAGTCTTCTGCATTAGGACATATTTCATGCAATATATCTTCTGTTATTCTTTTTTTATCTAAAACTTGGTATGGGAAATAATCAAACTGTACAGAACTGATAATTTTTCCACTATACTCATATTTTCCTAAAAGAAGATTGAGAAATGTTGTTTTACCCCTTCCATTTCTTCCAATAAAACCAATTTTCCAATCTGTATCTATTTGGAAATTAGCGTTATTAAAAATAGTATCATAACTTGAAGGATATGAAAAAGTAAGATTTTCAACTCTTATCATTGACATAATAAACTTCCCCCTTATTCAAAATTTTATAAAAAAAGAGCTACAAGGAAGTAACTCTTGTAGCTCAAAACAGCATAATACACCATCTAAAAAATGATGGTAAAACATATAATGAGTGAATAGACTTATAACTTTCTTGCAATAGATATAACAATATTGTAAATCTTATAAAACAACATTGTTATTTATTCTGTTTTTATTTGCAAGAAAAGTTAATCATCTTTCCACCTCTTTCTTTTATTTTTAATAATTATACTCTAACTTGTAATAAAAATCAATAGCAAAATCCCATTATAAAATCTAAATACTATCTACTTCGACTATAATAACTTCTTAAATAGAATTGGAATTTTTATGAAAATAAATAATTAAATAGCTATAGTTTAAAAATCTTATGTTTTTTATATTCTATCCTGCTATCACTTAACTATATGTAATAAAATTCCAATATCCCAAATTATCAAATCCTATAATATAAATAAGCATTTTCAAAAATAAAAAAAGAGGCTTAAAAAGCCTCTAATAATTATTTTATT
>CALWSS010000157.1 GCA_944384255.1 uncultured Clostridia bacterium | reverse complement strand
ATAACTAAAAACGGAGATTATATACTTACTAATAAAAAAGATATTATAATTATTCCAAAAGAAGTTGTAACACCAAAAATAGCAGAAGAAATAAAAGATTATTATGTTTAGTTTTGAATTTTAATTTTAAAGAGGGCGAAAGCTCTCTTTTTTTATTAATATTTATAAACTTAAATTTAATTAAAAAAATTTTGAAAAAACTATTATCAATTCTGTTTTACTACCGATACAGTAATTGTAAACAAAAATATTCCATATTCAAAAAAAGGTACCGTTTTGAAATGGAATAAAACAAAACAAAATACAAACAAATTGGAAGAGAAAGGACTCTCTTCTTAAAACCACAGGGAGGTAAATTTATTATGATTATCCAACACAATATTGCAGCATTAAACTCTTACAGACAGTTAAGCACAAACAACAGCGCTATTTCTAAAAACCTTGAAAAACTTTCATCAGGTTACAAGATTAACCGTGCAGGTGATGACGCAGCTGGTCTTGCAATTTCTGAAAAAATGAGAGCTCAGATAACAGGTCTTGAAAAAGCACAGGATAACGCTAACGACGGTATCTCACTTGTACAGACAGCAGAAGGTGCTCTTACAGAAGTACATGATATGCTTAACCGTATGGTAGAGCTTGCAACACAGTCAGCAAATGGCACATACGATAATGAAACAGACCGTGCAAACCTTCAGAAAGAAGTAGACTCACTTAAGGACGAAATTGACCGTATATCAAAGAGCACAAACTTCAATGGTATTAACCTTCTTGACGGCTCACTTGCTGGTAGCGATCCTTCAAAGGCACCAGTTGTAACAACTAAGATTGCAACAGCAACTAATCTGGTAATGTCACAAGCAGCAGCTACAGCTGGAAAATATGTAGATGCCACTGCAGCACCAACTGGAAATGCTGGTAAGCAAAATTATGTTGTAAGCTATCAAGATAAAGACGGCAACACTAAATCTGTAACTGTTGAATATACAGAAGATGCTAGTACTGCTGCAACTTCTGCAAGTAGCATAGTTAGTGCGCTTCAGGGCAATGACGAAATTAATGCATTATTTGATATAAGTAAAGATGGTAGTGACAATATTGTATTAACAGCAAAAGAAACAGGATCAAAGGCTGCTAAAGTTACTGCAATGGGTAAAAAGGGAGCTACAGCTAAGCCTACTGGTACAGGCTCAACAACAGCTGTAGATGCTGGTGTATCATTTGGTACTGGCACAATGGCAGTAGGAGACTCAATCACAGTTGATGGCAAGACATATACAATTGCAGATGCAACAGATGCTGAAGCTGGTAAATTTGCAAATGAAACAGACCTTATTACACAGCTTAACAAAGATGGTTATATTCTTGTAGATTCAACTGGTGCTTCACAAACAGATGAGCTTCAGAATAATACTCTTGTAAAAGACCCTACAGCAGAAAATAAAGGTCTTACACTTCAGATTGGTGATACAGCTGACGACTACAACAAGATTACAGTTAATGTAGGCTCAATGGATACAAGATCACTTGGCATTGATGGCATTGATATAAGCACAGCAGAAGGTGCTTCAGAAGCTATTGACAAAATCAAAGCAGCTATCAACTCAGTATCATCAACACGTGGTGACCTTGGTGCTATCCAGAACAGACTTGAGCACACAATCAACAACCTTGGTGTTACAACAGAGAACATCACATCAGCAGAAAGCCGTATAAGAGATACAGATATGGCAGAAGAAATGATGGCATATACAAAGAACAATATCCTTGTTCAGGCTTCTCAGGCAATGCTTGCTCAGGCAAACACACTTCCACAGGGTGTTCTTCAGTTATTACAGTAATTTCAAATTACAAATTAAAAGAGGGCGAAAGCCCTCTTTTTTTTATACATTCAAATCAGCAAGAATTTATTTTAAAATTAAAGCCATATAAGAAAAGTATATTGAATAAATGACACTTTAAATTTTATTAAATATGACATTATTTATCGAAAAACAAGTAAAAACGTGGTATTATATTTATATATATGTTTGAAATTTTTTATGTAATATGCTGTTTAGGGGGAATTTGTATGGCTGATGTTGAAAAAGTATTAAAAGCAAAAATGTATATAGATAAACTGGCAAACGGCATTGACCCCGTTACAAACAAAGCCGTGCCCATGGACAGCACAATAAATAACATACACGTTTCAAGATGTCTGTTTTATGTTTCGGGCATTTTAAACCAAGTAATAGAAAACAACGGAAACTTAAAAGCCAGAAGCAAAAGAGTTAAAAAACAGCCGTTTCATGTTACAGATGAAATGAAAAATGAGTTTTATTATATAAAGGTGCCTGTTTCAATAAGCAATATAATGGAGATAATAAACAGCACAGCTGACTTAAATACAGTAAAGCGACTGCCGTCAACAGCCGTTACTAATTTCCTTATTGATAAAGGTTTTTTATATATAGATGTAAATGAGGACGGCAAAAAAAGAAAACTTCCTACGGAAAAAGGCAGCAGACTTGGTATTTCAACTGAATTTAGGCAGGGAATATATGGTGGATACAAAGTAGTGCTTTATGACGAGTTTGCCCAAAGATATATAATTGATAATTTAGACGAAATAATTAACATGTACTATACAAAATAACTCTAAATAGTTAAAAAATATGGAATGTAAGTCTTTTTGAATATATTGATATTTATGCTTAAATCTATATGGACATTATTTTACTACCCGTTGCTTAGGCACAACAAGTTATTACGATTTTTCGTTTGAATAGAATTGAAAATCAAATAAAACACCGGGAACACCAGTCTTACATTGTGGAATATTGAAATAAAACAGAAAAAAGGCAGGACAGCCAATGACTATCCTGCCGATATGTATTGAATTTTAATTAGACTGATAAGTAAAATTTATTGGTATTAACCATATTCTCTTATGCATTATTTTTAAGATAAACTGCTAATTTCTTGTCCTCACCTTTGATATGATTTAATAACCATCCGGCAAGAATAGAATTAATCTGGCCTACATTTGCCACAGTAGGTCCCTCAGTTTCAATTTTTTTAACAAAGTCAGCAGCAGTTTTTTTGAAATCATCATGAATTTTTTTATGACGTGCATAATCAGGATAATGACTTTTAAGCTGAATAGCTTCTTCATCTGCAAAATGCTTCTTTGTATAATCTAAAAGGAAATTTGCTGTATTTAATAGCTGGCTGCGTCCTTGACCTTTTGAACAAGCGTCCAGTAATGAATTTACAGCATTGATTAACTGACGATGCTCTGAGTCAATGACACTGTTTCCAGTTTCTAAGTCCTTTGTAAATTGATAAGCCATTTTATTTTTCCTCCTTTTGTCATATCTCAAAAATACAGCATAGATATGCTGTTACTGTCAAATAAAAAAAGCCCACTTTTTTATTCCCTTTCGGGTAAGTGTGCTCTTTAAGGGGCAATCCAAACCCCTTGCTTATCCGGCAATATGGCTTGCTTTCTTAGACTGCCTAACAAAACAATATTATTAATACTATATCACCAAATTACAAAACTGTCCAGTAGCAATGCAGTTAATAACTGTAAAAACGTAATTATAATTTTATATATATCAAATGTTTGTAAAACTATGATAACCGAGAAAGGATAAGTCGACTTAATATCCCGGCTTGCCTAATAATGTATAACCTAACAAACAGCGGGTACCATAAATTTGTATGTAAATTGAGAAAATTAAAAAGTACAAACAAAGCAAATAAAAAGCCC
Source organism: uncultured Clostridia bacterium (assembly GCA_944384255.1). Lineage (GTDB taxonomy): Bacteria > Bacillota > Clostridia > Lachnospirales > Anaerotignaceae > Neoanaerotignum_A. Next base: position 7,671 of record CALWSS010000157.1, on the reverse strand, counting down.
CAAAGATTTTATACTTTGGGGTTAAAATGGCGGAGACGGTGGGATTTGAACCCACGTGCCCCGGAGGACAACCTGATTTCGAGTCAGGCTCGTTATGACCTCTTCGATACGTCTCCACAGTACTATATATATTAACAGAAAAAGTATTTTTGTTCAATAATAAATTGTAATTTTTGTTAAAGCATTGTTTTCAATTTGTTTAACAAAAGTATATGGCTTTGATATAAAATTAAAATATATACGGTTTTTTATAATTTTATGGTATAATAACCGAATAGGAACAGTTGTTAAATCAGCGGTTTTTAGCTAATTTATATTATTTATTTTAATAATAAAATATATGAAAAAATTGAAAAATATTTAGGAAAAATTTAGAAAAAACTTAGAAAAAATACAATAGAACAATATTTTTTATTTACAAATTTTGCATTTAAACAGAGGTATTTATTAATGAATGAAAAAGTTTTGAAAACTCTTGAATATAACAAAATAATAGAAAAGCTTACTTCTTATGCCGTTTCACCTATGGGTAAAGAAATGGCTTCTGCTTTAAAGCCTTGCACTTCTTTAAGCCAGATTGAACAGTGGCAGAATGAAACATCGGAAGCTGAAGCTATGATATTAAGAAAAGGCTCAATTCCTTTAGGCGGTTTAAGAGAAATTCGCCCACAGATAAAAAGGCTTGCCATGGGTGGAAGCTTGGGTATTGCAGAGCTTCTTTATATAGGCGATTTTTTGTATGTATGCCGCAGGGTTAAAAATTACTCGGTAAACGAAAATAAGGCCGAAAGCTACGATACAATAGGCCCTATGTTTGATTTGGTAATGGAACTGCCAAGACTTGAAAAAGAGATTTCAAGGGTAATACTTTCTGAAACAGAAGTGTCAGACGATGCTTCACAGGGCCTTAAAAATGTAAGGCGTGAAATGGCAGTATCCAACGACCGTATAAGGGAGCACCTGAACAATATTATTAACTCCCAGACTTACAGGCCAATGCTACAGGACTATGTAATTACAATAAGAAATGACAGGTACTGTGTGCCGGTTAAAAGTGAATACAGAAACAGTTTCAGCGGTATGGTGCACGACCAGTCAAACACAGGCTCAACGCTTTTTATTGAGCCTTTAAGTGTTGTACAGCTTAACAACAGAATAAAAGAGCTTCAGATTAAGGAAAAAGAAGAAATTGACAAAATACTGCAAAAGCTTTCAGCTGAGGTTATGGAAAATTTAGATGCTATAGAGTCTAATTTAAATATTATAACTAAGCTTGATTTTATATTTGCCAAAGGACAGCTTTCACTTTCAATGAAAGGCACAAAGGCTGTTTTTAACAACAAAAAATACATTAATATTAAAAAAGGCAGGCATCCGCTTTTAAACAGTGACACAGTTGTACCGGTTAATATTTATTTAGGCGGAGATTTTACAACGCTTTTAATAACAGGTCCTAATACAGGCGGAAAAACTGTTGCCCTTAAAACACTGGGACTTTTTCAGCTTATGGGGCAGGCAGGACTTCACATACCGGCTTTTGACAACTCGGAGCTGGGAGTTTTTGACGAGATTTTTGCAGATATTGGCGATGAACAGAGTATTGAACAGAATTTAAGTACATTTTCGGCACACATGACAAATACTGTATATATACTTGAAAATGTAACAAACGATTCACTTGTGCTTTTTGACGAGCTTGGAGCGGGAACTGACCCGGTAGAAGGTGCCGCTCTTGCTATGAGTATTATTCAAAGCCTTAAAGAACGTAACATAAGAACAGCCGTTACTACACATTACAGTGAGCTTAAAGTTTATGCTCTTTCTACAGAAGGTGTTGAAAACGCCAGCTGTGAGTTTGACGTGGAATCTTTAAAGCCGACATACAGGCTTTTAATAGGCATACCGGGAAAAAGCAATGCTTTTGCAATTTCAAAGCGTTTGGGGCTTATGGACAGCATTATTGATAAGGCAAAGGAATTTGTAGGGCAGGAAAACGTTAAGTTTGAAGACGTTATAACAGATTTGGAAATAAGCAGGCGTTCTGTTGTGCTTGAGCAGGAGAGAGCCGAGGAATACCGTCTGGAAGCTGAAAAGCTTAAAAAAGAAGTTGAAAAGCAGAAAGAAAAAACACGTCAGCAGAAAGAAAAAATACTTGCCGATGCCCGTGAACAGGCACGAATGATTTATCAGAAAGCAAAAGAAGAAGCCGACAGCATTATAAAAGAAATGAACAGGGAAGCCAGAAACAAGGCTAATCAGGAAAAAATGAATGAAAGCCGAAGAAAAATTAAGGATAAGCTTTCCGGTGTTGATTCCGAGATAGCTAAAATGATGGCTAAACGCAAAAAACAGCATAAAGTTCCTGAAAAAATAGAAGTTGGGGACAGTGTATATATTATTTCATTTGACCAGCACGGAACGGTTATTTCGCCTATGGACGAAAACAAAAACGTAATGGTTCAAATGGGACTAATGAAAATTAAAGTGCCTTTAAACGAACTGGTTATAGACGAAACGGCACAAAATGCAAATAATGCTAAAAACAACAGTTCAGGAACAAGAAATGTATCAAGAAAGGCAGCAGCCGGCAAGAGTATGTTTGTAAGCCCTGAAATTGACTGCCGTGGACAGACTGTTGATGAGGGCATTGGAAACATTGATAAGTATATTGACGATGCTTTTTTAGCCGGCTTAAAGCAGGTTACAATAATACACGGAAAAGGAACAGGTGTTTTAAGAGCCGCCGTTCAGCAGTACTTGGCAAGAAACCCGCATGTTAAGTCTTACCGTTACGGAAAATACGGTGAAGGCGAAATGGGTGTTACAGTTGTAGAGCTTAAAAATTAAGGAGGTTAATTATGGCCGCTAATCAGAAAATATTAATTGTTGATGACGACGAGCATATATCAGAGCTTATTTCACTTTATTTAATAAGGGAAGGGTATGACACTAAAGAAGTACATGACGGAAAAAGTGCCGTAGAGGCGGCAGCGTCTTATAATCCTGACCTTATAATGCTTGATATAATGCTTCCTGTAATGGACGGATATGAAGTCTGCAAGGAAATAAGAAAAACAAGCACTGTACCTATTATTATGCTTACGGCAAAAGGCGACACCATAGATAAGGTTCTTGGCCTTGAACTGGGGGCTGATGACTACATTGTAAAGCCTTTTGAGCCTAAGGAAATGACGGCAAGGGTTAAAGCCGTTTTAAGGCGTTTTGATACAGGCAAAACAAAAGAGAACTCAAAAATACTGGAATTTGAAAACCTTGAAATTAACATGGAAAACTATACAGTTAAATATCATGGCGAATTTCTCAGTTTTCCGCCAAAAGAATTTGAACTTTTATATTTTTTGGCAAAAAGACCAAATCAGGTGTTTACAAGAGACCAGCTTCTTGATAAAATATGGGGCTATGAGTATATTGGGGATACAAGGACGGTAGATGTACATATTAAAAGAATCCGCGAGAAATTTGATAAAAAAGATCCGTGGTCTGTTAAAACAGTTTGGGGTGTGGGATATAAATTTGAGGTGGAATAAATTTTATGTTTAAACGCACAAAGCCAGCAAAGCAGACTATTCTTAAAAAACAGATGACAATATACATGAGCATTATTCTTGTGCTCTTTGGAGTGTTTGGCTCCGGTATTTCATTTATTTACACACGTCATTATATGTATGAACAGGAACAGCAGTTAATTGTTCAGGGTGAAAGGTTTAAGGAGTCGCTGAGCAATTTATACCACAGCGGTGATATAGACACTTCCAGCCTTAATTTTGAGTTTGAAGTTATGAAAAAATACATGGGTACAAGTGTATTTTTTATGAACAGCAAAGGCAAAATAAGTTTTACAACAGAAGATGTAAGCCAAAAATGGATAGGCCAGACAATAACAGATGAAGCCGTTAACATTGTTTTAAGCGGTAAAATAGCAACTGTTCAGGGTAAAATAGGCGGCATGTTTAACGAAACCGTACTTACTGTTGGTTATCCTATAATAATAGACGGAGTTTTGATAGGCGGAATATTCATGTGTAAGCCTATGGATATACTGCGGTCTTCTATGAGCTATGTTATATTCCTTATGCTTGGTTACATGGTTCCGGTTATTATAATGGGCTTTGGACTTATCTATTACTCAACTAAAAAAATTACAAGTCCGCTTATTGACATGAATGAGGCGGCTAAAATTATAGCCGATGGCAGGATAGGTGCCCGTATTGAGGTTGAAAGTGAAGACGAGGTTGGTCAGCTGGCTAAATCCTTTAATTTAATGGCTGAAAGCATTGAAGAAACGGAAAAACGCCGCAGGGAGTTTATAGCCAACATATCCCACGACTTACGAAGCCCCCTTACAAGTATTAGAGGATTTATTGAGGCTATTGTAGACGGCACAATACCACAGGAAAAGCAGAATCATTACCTTAAAATAGTGCTTGAAGAAACAGGCAGGCTTTCAAAATTAGCTAATGACTTGGTGGATTTAAGCAGTGCTCAGGCAGGGTCTATGGTTCTTGAAAGATGTGATTTTGACATTAACGAGCTTATTCGTGAAAGCATAGAGGCCATGGAGCCAAGGTTTAAGAAGAAGAATTTAACTGTAAATGCTGTTTTTTCCGATGAAGTTACTATAGTTAATGCTGACCCGAACAAAATAAAGAGGGTTATACAAAACCTTCTTGATAATGCTGTTAAATTTTCTTATGACTGCGGAAATATTACAACCGAAGTTCAGGAGAAGGATAAAAAGGTATATGTTTATGTTAGAGATAACGGAAAAGGCATATCCGAAAATGAAATGAAGCATGTGTTTGAAAGATTTTTTAAGGCTGATACATCAAGAGGCTTAGATAAAACCGGTGTCGGCTTAGGGCTTTCCATTGTTAAGGAGTTTGTTAATGCCCATGGTGAAAGGGTAGAGGTTAGAAGCCGTGAAGAAGGCGGAACGGAATTTGTATTTACTTTACAGCCCGCTAAGCAAAAATAAATGCCGTTTATAAGTAATATGACTTATAGAGGCTTTAAATATAAATCTAAGCTTTTAAGAAAGGGGTTTAAGAAATGAATTTTTTGGAAAGCTGTTTTAAATTAAAGCAGAACAACACAACAGTAAAAACAGAGATTTATGCTGGACTTACAACTTTTATGACAATGGCTTACATACTTATTGTAAACCCAAGTCTTCTCAGTGCTTCCGGTATGGATTCAGGTGCTGTTCTTACAGCAACAGCTCTTGGTGCTGCTATAGGTACATTTGCCATGGCTGCATTATCTAATTATCCGTTTGCTTTGGCGCCGGGAATGGGACTTAATGCCTACTTTGCCTATACTGTAGTAATGCAGATGGGTTATTCATGGCAGATGGCTTTAGCCGCAGTATTTGTTGAAGGTATTATATTTATTATTCTTTCACTTGTTAATGTAAGAGAGGCTCTGTTTAACGCCATACCTAAGAATATGAAATCAGCCGTAAGTGTTGCAATAGGTCTTTATATTGCATTTATAGGTATGCAGAATGCAGGAATTATAGTAAATGAGGATTCAACACTTGTTACATTGGGTAACGTAAAGGACATATCTGTTTTTCTTGCTCTTGTGGGAACTATAATTACAGTTGTACTTGTAGCTAAAAAGGTTAAAGGAGCACTGTTTTTCGGTATTTTAATAACTTATGTAATAGGTATAATCTGCCAGTTAGCTGGAATTTATGTTGTTAACCCTGATGCTGAAGTATACTCACTTATTCCTTCAGGTATTATATCAACACCGCCGTCATTGGCACCTACATTTATGAAAATGGATTTTTCAAAGGCTCTTTCAGGGGATTTCTTTATTATAATGTTCTCGTTCCTTTTTGTTGACCTTTTTGATACACTGGGAACTCTTATTGGTGTTTCTACAAAGGCCGGATATTTGGATAAAGATGGAAAGCTTCCAAGGATTAAAGGTGCTCTTTTGGCTGATGCCATTGGTACAACAGCAGGTGCCGTTCTTGGTACTTCTACAGTAACAACATTTATAGAAAGTGCTTCAGGTGTAACAGAAGGCGGAAGGACAGGCCTTACATCAGCTGTTGTAGGACTTTTGTTCCTTGTAGCGCTTATATTCTCACCTGTAATTATGGCCATACCGTCATTTGCGACAGCACCGGCACTTATAGTTGTTGGTCTGTTTATGATTGAACAGGTGGTTAATATTGATTTTTCTGATTATACAGAAGGCTTCCCGGCTTTTATTACAATTATAATGATGGTTGTTGCTTACAGCATTTCAACAGGTCTTGTATTCGGTGTTATTTCTTATGTTCTCATTAAGCTTTTTACAGGCAGAAGCAAAGAGCTTAACCCGGTTATAATTATAATAGCCATTTTGTTTGTATTAAAGCTTGCTGTAAGCTGATAAAAAAGTTTTTAAACCACGGCATAATTGAAGCTGTCAATATAAAGTAGACAGGTAAAACCACCATGGCTCAAAAGCCTAGTTCAGTTTTATACTGAACTGGGCTTTTATAATTAAGGGCAGCTGCAGCACGCTCATAATTAAAATATTCTACATAATTATTTAGAAGTGATGGTACATCTTCGGCAGTACTTAAATTAAAATCTAAAAATAATTCTTCCTTTATCCAGCCATTTAATGCCTCAATTATTGGGTTATCTGTAGGAGTTCCTTCTCGCGACATTGAACGATATATGTTATAATCTTTATGAGCTTGGCAAAAGGCTCTTGAAGAGTAAACAGCTCCTTGGTCAGTATGGAGAACTACCGGAGATGTTTGCTCTTCTTTTTTTCTAACCAACTGTTTTAGTTGTTCTAAACAATAGTAATATGGCTTGGTATCTCCTGCAATTGGTGTAGCCTTATGAGCAAGAATTTCATTATTAAATGTATCCAGCAGTATTGTCCACTCCCATCTGTTTCCTTTATTTTTAAATATTGTCATATCAGAAACAACTATTTGAAGAGGTCTGTTTGCATTCCAATTGCCATTGATTATATTAGGAAATTTCAAGCTCTCATTTCCATGTTTTTTATATGTACATTTCCTTGCTTTTGAATGAATTCCTGCTTCCTTACAGCATTTATGAATAAGATTGTCCGAAAATTTAAAATCTGTAAACTTTGATATGCTCTTTGCCAGCCTGTGGTATCCATAAGAAGGGTTTTTAAAATGAGCTTTTTTCAGCAAGTCAGTCAGTATATTTCTTACCTGTTCATAGCGATTCAAATTTCCTTTTTTCTTTTTCCATTTATAATAACTTGAACGATTTACTCCCATAACTCTGCATAAAAATATTATCGAGTATTTATTTTTTAATTTTTCAATTATTTCGTAATCTTTCCGCTGCCAGTAACGTATACCATGTCGGCACCAACTCCTTCCACCATGTATCCTTTTTTTAATCTCTCATTTTCTATTTCTAATCTGGCAACAGTTAAACGCAGCTGCTCAATTTCAGTTAGATTATTGCTGGTGTTTAACGCTGCAAAACGATTACCTGGATGTTTTTTGGGAAGAAAGGCAGCTTCTCCATTTATAATAAATTCTTTTACCCAACGACAAAGCATACTTTTATCAGCTGAATATGCCTTTGATAAAGCTCCTAATGATATATGTTCATCAATATGTTTATGAACAATTTCAGATTTTTGTTCTGGTGT
>CALWSS010000156.1 GCA_944384255.1 uncultured Clostridia bacterium | reverse complement strand
GTGAAGCAAGAGTTCGTATAAGAGCGGCTCTTTGACGCATACCTCCGCTTAATTCTGACGGTTTTTTAAATGCAAATTCTTCAAGGCCGTATTTTTTCAAAAGCTCATGGACTTTTTGCCTATTTTCGGCTGTAAGATTTTTTTGAAGTTCAAGACCAAGACAGGCATTTGAAAAGACACTCCGCCATTCAAAAAGATGGTCTTTTTGCAGCATATAAGCGCTTTTTCTGTTCCCTGCAATTTTAACGGTGCCTTCACTTGGTTTGCTTAAGCCAGAAATAACAGAAAGAAGTGTACTTTTGCCGCAGCCTGACGGTCCGACGATACTTAAAAATTCGCCGTCATAAATGTCGAATGTTACATTATCCAAAGCTTTTGTTTCGCCTTGCGGACTGTGATACGACAGGCTTATATTTTTAAGGTGTGCTATAGCCTCCATAATTTATAACCTCCGTTTGTTTTTACTCCATTATATTTAAAAAACTATCTTTTTGTGATAGGATTTAAAATTGATTATATTTTAAGTTTAGAACTTCAAAAAATCATGATATGGTATTTTATAATTATAAAATTTATATGAAAAATTAATTGCAAATTACACTTAATTTTTATGCTAAATGCTAATAAAAATTTATGGTAAGATGTATTATTTAATGTCTGATTTCGGTAAAAACTGATATTTTATACATTATTTGCCTATTGATAAGTTGATTTTGAAGAGAAGATATGTTATTGTAATAAGATAGGTTTATTATGTGGTAAATTTTATAATAAATAATAAACGGCATCCGTTATTTATATTTATACAAATATGAAAGGGGTACTTTAAATGGTAATTGATGATAAAATGATTGATTACATTGGTGAGCTTGCTCGACTTAGATTACATGAAGATGAGCGTGAGAGCGCCAAAAATGAAATGAACAAAATAATAGATTATATGGATACATTAAACAAAATTGATACTAACGGTATAGAGGCTATGAGCCATGCTTTTCCGGTTAAAAATGTATTCAGGAAAGATGAAGTTAAGCCTTCCATAAACAGGGAAGACCTGCTTTTAAATGCACCGGATAAAAGTGATGAAGCATTTAAAGTTCCTAAAACTTTTGATTAAAATAAAACTATAGGAGGCCTTAAAATGGATTTAAGTAAACTTACGGCCTTAGAGGCTGGAAAACTTATTAAAAACAGAGAAATAAGCGTAACTGAAATTACAAAAGCTGCGCTTGAAAATATAGATAAAACTGATAAGAACTATAAAGCTTTTGTTACGGTATGTCACGATGAAGCCATTAAACAAGCAGAAGAAGTACAGAAAAAAATAGATGACGGTATATTAACTTCACCTCTTGCCGGTGTACCTATGGCTGTAAAAGACAATATGTGTACAAAAGGCATACTTACAACTGCTTCTTCTAAAATACTTACAGGCTTTAAACCGTTTTATAATGCTACAGCAGTTGAAAAACTTGAAAAAGCCGGCGGTGTGCTTTTAGGCAAACTTAACATGGACGAGTTTGCCATGGGCAGTACAACTGAAACATCTTATTATGGCCCGACTTTTAACCCTTGGGGAGAAAACAGAGTTCCGGGCGGTTCTTCCGGCGGTTCAGCTGTTGCCATAGCTACAGACCAAGCTTATTATGCACTTGGTTCAGATACAGGTGGTTCTATAAGGCAGCCGTGTTCTTTCTGTGGAATAACAGGTATTAAACCAACTTACGGCACTGTATCAAGATATGGTCTTTTGGCGTATGCTTCATCTCTTGATCAGATAGGTCCTATGGGTAAGAATGTAGAAGATGTAGCAGAAGTCCTTTCAATTATTTCAGGCCATGATACAAAAGATAGCACATCTTTCAATCAGGAACCGCTTAAATTTAATCTTGAAAACAATGTAAAAGGCAGAAGAATAGGTATTCCTGTGGAGTACTTTGGCAAAGGCCTTGATGCCGATGTTAAAGCAAGAGTTTTGGAGGCCGCTAAAAAACTTGAGTCAATGGGTGCAGTTGTTGAAGAATTTAACATGCCGGAGCTGGAATATGCTATTCCTACTTATTATATCATAGCCTGTGCCGAGGCAAGCTCAAACCTTTCAAGATATGACGGTGTTAAATACGGTTACTGCACACCTGATTTTGAAGACCTTACAGATTTATACTGCAAGTCAAGAAGCGAAGGCTTTGGCATGGAAGTAAAACGCCGTATTATGATAGGAGCCTTTGTTCTTTCAAGTGGTTATTATGATGCGTACTATAAAAAAGCTCTTCAGGTTAAAGCCATTATTAAAAATTCATTTGATAAGGCCTTTGAAAAATATGATGTTATTTTAAGTCCTACAGCCCCTACAACAGCTCTTAAAATGGGCGAAAACTTAAGTGATCCGTTAAAAATGTATCTTGGCGATATTTATACAGTTTCCGTTAACTTAGCCGGTCTTCCTTCAATGGTTATTCCTTGTGGATTTGACTCAAACGGTCTTCCTGTAGGTTTACAGCTTACAGGTAAGGCATTTAGCGAAAATACACTTATGAATATAGCTTATTCCTACCAGCAGGAAACGGATTTCCACTTGAAAAAACCTGTTTTAAAGAAAGAAATGGAGGCGTAAGGCATGGAATTTTTAACAACAATGGGTTTGGAAGTTCACTGCGAGCTTTCTACTAAAACTAAAATATTTTGCTCATGCTCAACTGAGTTCGGCGGAGAACCTAATACACATGTTTGTGAAGTATGTACAGGTATGCCTGGTTCACTTCCTGTTTTAAATGAGCAGGTTGTAGAATACGCTATCCGTACTGGTATTGCCACAAACTGCACAATTACACAGTATACTAAATTTGACAGAAAAAATTATTTTTATCCCGACCTTCCTAAAGCTTATCAGGTTTCACAGCTTTATTTGCCTATCTGCCAGAATGGTCATATTGACATAGAGGTAAACGGCGTTAAAAAATCTATTAGAATTAAAGAAATACACATGGAAGAAGACGCCGGAAAACTTATTCACGACCCTTGGGAGGACTGCACACTTGTTGACTATAACAGATGCGGTGTTCCGCTTTTGGAAATTGTATCCGAGCCGGATTTTGAAAGCGGAGAAGAAGTAATTGCTTATCTTACAAAGCTTAAATCAATATTACAGTATATTGGTGTATCTGATTGTAAAATGGAGCAGGGCTCATTAAGAGCTGATGTTAACATTTCTGTTCGTCCAGTTGGGCAGAAAGAACTTGGCACAAGAACAGAAATGAAAAACATAAACTCTTTTAAAGCTATTGCAAGAGCTATTGAAGGGGAAAGACAGCGTCAGATAGATGTTATAGAAGACGGCGGAAAAGTTATTCAGGAAACAAGAAGATGGGACGATACAAAGGGTATGTCTTATGCTATGCGTTCCAAAGAAAATGCTCAGGACTACAGATATTTCCCGGAACCAGACCTTGTGCCTATTGAAATAAGTGACGAATGGATAGAAAGAGTTAAAAACTCACTTCCTGAACTTCCTGAAGAAAAGAAGGCAAGATATATTTCTGAATACAATTTACCGGAATACGATGTTGATATAATTACAGGTTCAAAATATCTTGTTAGAATTTTTGAGGGTGCTCTTGAAGTATGCGGAGAAGCTAAAGAAGTTTCAAACTGGATTATGGGTGAAGTTTTAAGGCTTGCTTCTGAAACATCTACAGAAGAAGAAGACATAAAATTTGCGCCTGAAAATCTTGGAAAACTGATTGTTTTAATTAAAAAGAAAGTTATAAACAGAAATACTGCCAAAGAAGTATTTGAAAAAATGTTCAGTGAAAATGTTGACCCTGAGCAGTATATAAAAGACAACGGTCTTGAAATGGTTAATGATGACGGAGCTGTTTTAGCTGTTGTTAAATCAGTAATAGAAGCTAATCCTAAAGCTGTAGCAGAATATAAAGGCGGAAGTGCAAAAGTAAAAGGCTTCTTTGTAGGCCAGTGTATGAAGCAGCTTAAAGGCAAAGCAGATCCTGCAACAGTAAATAAAATAATAGCTGAAGAACTTGATAAACTTTAATCATTTACAGCCATACCCAATAGGGTATGGCTGTTTCTTTATACTATCTTCATACTACAGAAAAGACATTCGTAAGAATATCAACTTGTATTTTGACAATTATATTAGTTTAAATGTAATATATAATTGACATTAAGAAAAATATATATTATAATATGTAATGTAAGGAGGTGGTGATT
>CALWSS010000155.1 GCA_944384255.1 uncultured Clostridia bacterium | reverse complement strand
TCAAGTGAAAGGGCTTTGGAAATATTAGGCGCCTCTAAATGACCTATAAAAGCAGGAGTTAAACCAACTTGCTCAGCCAGTTCTTCCTGAGTTAATCCACGGAGTTTTCTGTAATATGCAATTTTTAAACCAATTTGACGGTATTTTTCTTTGTGGATAGTCTTCATGTATTATCCCTCCAGTGCTTCTATTATGGTATCTAATCAAGACAAAAATTGACATGAGTTATTAAGTATATTATTATAACTTTAAGATAGTTTTATGTGCTTATCAGCATATAAACACTAAAGGGGAGAGGTTATGAATAGTGTAGTTTTAAAATCTGAGAGACTGCTTCAGATTTATTCAGAACTTACAGAGGGGAGAATTTTAAGGAAAAAGGATTTGGCATGGAAGTTTAATGTAACTGAAAGAAGCATACAGCGGGATATAGAATCTTTAAGGTGTTTTTTTATAGAAAGAGGATTAAAGCAGGATATTATATATGACCGCCAGATGAAAGGTTATAGGCTTGAAAGTCAGTCTGCAATTTTATTAAATAACAGTGAAATATTGGCAGTTTGCAAAATTCTGCTTGAAAGCCGATCAATGCTTCAAGATGAGATGATGCCTATTCTTGGTAAGTTAATTGCCTGCTGTGTGCCTGAGCAAAGCAAGCAGATGGTAAAAGAACTTTTGGCAAACGAGAAATATCATTATATTGAGCCGCATCATGGAAAGCATATTTTAAACGGTCTTTGGGAAATTGCACAGGCGGTGCAAAATCATCAGCTTATGGAAATTGAGTATGAACGCTTAAAAGAACCTAAACAGGTCAAGAGAGTAATTAAGCCTGTTGGCATTATGTTTTCAGAATATTATTTTTATCTTACAGCTTTTTTGGAAGACAAAACTGATTTTGAAAACACTGACGATTTATTTCCTACAATTTATCGTATTGACCGTATTAGAAAATTTAAAGTTCTTGATGAGCACTATACAATACCTTACAAAAATCGTTTTCAGGAAGGTGAGTTCCGAAAACGTGTTCAGTTTATGTACGGCGGAAAGTTAAGGAAAATAAAGTTCAAATATACAGGTATTTCAATAGAATCTGTGCTGGACAGACTTCCCACAGCCGAAATAATAAAAAAATATGATGACGGCTGGATTGTAACAGCTGAAGTTTTTGGCGATGGTGTTGATATGTGGCTTAAAAGCCAGGGGGATAAAGTAACGGTTATGTAAAGTGCAAGTTTGAAAATATTAATAGATAATTATTTACTAATATAATAAAGAGTCAAATTAAGAAGGGCTTGGCGTCATCATTTATACTGATGACACCAAGCCCTCCCTTTTTTTATACTTTAATAATTTATTAAAAAATAAATATATTTTAGCTTTTAAATATTCGCAATATCAAGTGTTTTTAAGTATATATTATTAATTTGTCTATATAGATAAAGCCCTGATATTTAAGATAAATAAATGTCTTAATATCAGGGCTTTTATTTATGTTCCAAATTATTGGTATTTATAAAATCGGGAGGTGAGATGTATGAAAGAAATAAGCTTTTTAAAATTGCTTTTTATTGTTGTAAGAGCTGTAATGAAATTCATTTTAGAGGTTTTAACTGAAAAATACTCTATGGCGTAAGACTGTAATAAGGGGGATTTAATATGTGGGACGAAGACATATTTAATAAAATTGCCGGAATTTTGACCATATCTGCGTTAGGCATTATATGTGCCATTATTGATGTTCTTATAAAGGAGGACGACTGATGTTTAATAACAAGCGTTATATAACAAGAGGAATTGAAAGAGAAATACCACTGTGGCTTATGTCTTATATGTGGAACAGGGTTGATGTAATTTGTAAAAGACTGAAAGAAAATACGGATTACCTTCAAATATTTAAGCTCAGTACAAATAACGGCGAGCTTTTAATTGAACATACACAGGAGCAGCCACTAGTAAAAGAAATTACAAAGCTTAAGTATCAGGGAAAGAGCATTAATCAAAAAATATATGTTATAGATGATGAGGAGTATTCCACAATGCTTTTGGCAGAAGAATATTAAGGAGGTTTAATTATGAGCGAAAATAAAATTTATTGTACTTGCTGCGGTGAAGAAATATTTGAAGATGAATTGTGCTATATAGATGATAAACCATATTGCCAAATGTGCTATGACGAACTCAGCTGTGTATGTGATGTATGCGGAACAACATTTTTGTTTTCCGAAAACAGAGGCAATGACTCAATGTATTTGTGCCCTAACTGCTACGATTCATATTACTTTACATGTGCAGACTGCGGAGAAGTAGTACCAAGAGAACATATTTATTATGACAGCGATGACAACTGCTATTGCAGAGAATGTTATTATAAAAACCATGACGAAAGAATAATACATGATTACGGATACAAGCCTGACCCTATATTTTACGGCAGCGGAAGATATATAGGTGTTGAATTGGAAATAGACGAAGGCGATGACCACGAGGAAAACGCCGAGAAAATTTTATCTGTGGCAAACAAAGACAAAGAACATATTTATATTAAAAATGACGGTTCCCTTGATGAGGGTATGGAAATTGTAAGCCACCCTATGACCCTTGATTATCATACATACAAAATGCCGTGGCAGGCTGTTTTATCTAAAGCTCTTGAAAGAGGTTATCTGTCTCACAAAACTTCAACTTGTGGACTTCACTGCCATGTTGACAGGCTTTCATTGGGAGATACCTATGATGAGCAGGAAAAAACAATAGGCAAAATATTATTTATTATAGAGCGTTTTTGGGACGAGTTTTTAAAGTTTTCAAGAAGAACAGAATATCAGATGAACCGCTGGGCGGCAAGGTACGGATTTAAAGAAAAGCCGCATCAGGTTCTGCACAATGCCAAAAATTCAAATCTTGGAAGATATGCCTGTGTAAATTTGAATAACAAAGATACAATAGAGTTCCGTATGTGGAGGGGAACACTTAAATACAATACATTTATAGCTACACTTCAAATGGTGGAAACCATATGCAGTGTAGCTTATTCTATTTCTGAGGAAGAATTGGAAAGCTTAAGCTGGTTTAAGTTTATTGATATGATAGATTATCCAGAGCTTATAAGGTATTTAAAAGAAAGAAGGCTTTATCCAAATGAGCCTGTAAACACAGAGGAGGAGATGTAAATGTGCTGTTTATTTGGAATTATTGATTATAAAAATAAAATAGGATACAAAGAAAGAAAAAGAATTTTAAAAAATCTTTCAATATGCGGTGAAGAAAGAGGAACAGATGCTTCCGGCATAGCTTTTAATTCTTCCGGAAAGCTGAATATAATAAAATACGGTGTTCCGGCTCATTGCCTTAAATACAGCCTTCCACGAGATACATTTGTTATAATGGGACACAACAGGCTTGCAACGCAGGGCAGTGCAGATAAAGTTTATAATAATCAGCCATTTCAGGGTGTATCAGGAAATAACAAATTTGCATTTGCACACAACGGAATAATTTATAATGATAAGCTTTTAAGAAAGGAATTGAATTTACCGAATACAAAAATAGAAACAGACAGCTTTATAGCAGTACAGCTTATAGAAAACAAAGGAGTCTTTGACATAGATGCCATAAAATATGCGGCAGAAAATGTTGAAGGCTCTTTTTGTTTTACTTTTATTGACAGTGAGGACAGTATTTATATAGTAAAAGGCAATAATCCTATGGCTGTATTTGATTATAAGTTTCTTGGAATATGTGTATATGCCTCTACTGCTGAAATACTGAAAAAGGCAGTAAACAAAAGTATTCTTAAAAAGCAGGCTTACGAAGAAATAAAAATTGGAAGGGGTGAGATAGTTAAAATAAACAGGTTTGGGGAAAGAGAATACTTTAATTTTGATACAAAAAAACTGGACAACAGTATATACAGTTACGGTGGAATGTACGGCAGTATTTACAATGACTATATGTGGGATATATACAGCGGTGTTTTAAGCAAAGGATACAAATACAATGATGATGAGTATAAGTATGATGAAAAAAATACTTTATATTCTCAGCTTGTTGAATATGGTTCTTATGCCGGGGTAAGTGAAGATGAAATACTGTTTTTGCTTGAAAACGGCTTTGACTGCTGGGAAATAGAAGAAATGCTTATGGAGCCTGAAGTTGTAAGACAATACATAGAAGAAATTGCCTATGTTCAGGGATATTATGTTTAATTAAAAGCAAAGTGTGCCAATAGGGTTTATATAATTTTGGGAACGTTCCCCAATATAAAAACCGACTTTATTGGCACACTTTTTTTATGTCCCTAAAGGGTATAGCCTAAAGAGACGGAAGGAGAATTTTAAATGAAATTAGGGTATATAAGAGTAAGCACTCAGGAACAGAACACCATAAGACAGGAAATGCTTATGAAAGAGCTTAATGTTGACGAGGTGTTTATTGACAAAATAAGCGGCAAAAGCACTGACAGACCAGAGCTTAAAAAGATGCTGGAATTTGTAAGAAAAGGCGACACTGTTATATGTGAGAGCATAAGCAGGTTTGCCAGAAACACAAAAGACCTTCTTGAGCTTATAGATATATTAAATAAGAAGGGTGTAATTTTTATAAGCAAAAAAGAAGCCATTGATACAAATACGCCTACGGGCAAATTTATGCTTACTGTTTTTGGTGCTGTTGCGGAGCTGGAAAGGGAATATATACTCCAAAGGCAGAAGGAAGGCATAGCAGAAGCACGAAAGCAGGGAAAATACAAAGGACGAAAGGCAAAGAAACTGCCGGAATTTGAAGCTGTATATAATAGATGGAAAAGCGGAGAAATTACAGCTGTAAAGGCTATGAGTATTTTGGGAATATCTAAAAGCAGTTTTTATAGGAAGGTAAAAGAGCATCTATCATTATATGTTGAAAAATGATATACTAATATAAGGCAATAATTGTCTTAGCTCACCTCAATATTGTAAAATGCTATTATTTACCCCAAATTATAGAATTTTCTTTATAAATATGGTGCAAAAAAGATTGCTTTTGAAATAACTGAAAATATTTTCTGTACAAAGGTAAAAAAATATAAATTTAATATATCAAATAAAATCGATTAATGATAGATGAAAAAAACGATTAAAATATAGTAAAAATTTTATTATATGGAGCAGAATTATGATTAAAGAAATATCCAATTTTAATATTACAAATAAAATAATACAATATGTCTCAGAAATATCAGAATATGTAGGTGCACTTACGTTTAATAAAAGATTTTTAAAATGTAATAATACAGACAAAAATATAGTTATAAGCATAATACAAGGTTCCCTTGCAGTTGAGGGAACTAATCTTACTAAGGAACAGATTGCCTCTTGCTTAAATAATAAACAGCCAAACATTTCTTATGATAATATTTTAAAAGTTAAAAATTATTATAATATGTATAAAGACATTGATAAGATGAATCCATATGACAGTAATTCATTAAACAATATTCATCTTATGCTGATGACAGGTATAGATAAAGACGCTGGTAATTTTAGAAATTTAGATGAAG
>CALWSS010000154.1 GCA_944384255.1 uncultured Clostridia bacterium | reverse complement strand
GAAAAGTGGAATATATGATTGGCGGGTTATTTGAGTATTTTATTAAAAATCCGGATAAAATGAAAAATGAGTTTATAAATCTTCTGAGTAATGGTGAAGATATTGAAACTGTTGTATGTGATTTTATAGCTTGCATGACAGACAGATACGCTGTTAAGCTGTATTCGGATTTGTTCATACCTTCATCATGGAGCATTTACTGAGTTTGTCAGAATGGAAAATTATAATACATAATTGTTTTTTAATATGAAATTTTTTCAAAATATACTTGATTTTTGCGTTAGTCAGCGATTTAAACAAGAAATTAATATAATTTTTGAATATTTTTAATGAAAAAGAAGGAGTTTAAACTTTTTTGTAGAAAATAACTCTTATCGGGCAGTATATTAAGCCTTTAATATCGGCTGCGTCATGATTAGTGATGTGGTTTTTATATGCGGGGTGTGTATATGTACTATCCACAGGAAATATTGGAAGAAGTAAGGCTGCGAAATGACATTGTTGAGGTTATAAAAGGGTATTTACCGCTTAAAAAGAAAGGAAGTTCCTATTTTGGGTTGTGCCCGTTCCACAATGAAAACACGCCTTCTTTTTCTGTCAGCGCTGATAAACAGCTGTATTATTGTTTTGGCTGTGGTGCTGCCGGCAATGTTATAAGCTTTATTATGCAGATGGAAAACTGTGACTTTGTAGAGGCCGTTCAAAAACTGGCAGACAGAGCCGGAATTACGCTTCCTAAAGCGGATTATTCACCTGAAACTGCTAAAAAAGAAAAGCTTAAAACAAGATTATATGAATTACATAGTGCGGCAGGATTGTTTTTTTATCAGAAACTGCATTCTCCTGAAGGTTTAAAAGCTCTTGAATATGTTAATAAAAGAAAAATAAGTGTTCCTATTCAAAGAAAATTCGGCATAGGTTTTGCACCTAACAGCAGGAATGAACTATTTGAGCATTTAAAAGAAAAGGGCTTTACTTTGGAAGAAATACTTGAAAGCGGGCTTGTACTGGAAAATAAATCAAAAAACGGTTATCACGACAGATTTTATAACAGGCTTATGTTTCCCATATTCGACATACAAGGCCGATGTATCGGTTTTGGCGGCAGAATAATGGAATCAGGTGAGCCTAAATACCTTAATTCACCTGAAACAATAATATTTAACAAAAAGCGGAATTTGTACGGTTTGAACTTAGCCAGAGCGGAAAGGAAAAAAGAAATAATTATTGTTGAAGGATATATGGACATGATAACTATATATCAGGCCGGATACAGAAATGTTGCCGCTTCTTTAGGAACTGCTTTTACTGCCGAACACGCTTTATTGCTTAAAAAATTTGTTTCAGATGTAATACTTGTTTTTGACAGCGACAGTGCCGGGGAAAAAGCCGCTTTAAGAGCGATACCTATTCTTACTGACGCCGGTTTAAGGGTAAAGGTTTTGCAGGTGCCTGACGGAAAAGACCCTGATGAATATATAAAGCATAACGGCTCCCTTGAATTTGGCAAGCTTATATTAAATGCTGTAAGTTATATGGATTTTCAAATTAAATGTGCTCGAAAAAAGTACAGCATGGATGACAGCGAACAAAAAATGCTTTTTACCCGTGAGGCGGC
Organism: uncultured Clostridia bacterium; assembly: GCA_944384255.1. Lineage (GTDB taxonomy): Bacteria > Bacillota > Clostridia > Lachnospirales > Anaerotignaceae > Neoanaerotignum_A. Next base: position 2,927 of record CALWSS010000154.1, on the reverse strand, counting down.
CGGGCTTATATCCAACTTGTCATCACCTATAGAAAGGGACATGTATATTAAAAAAGTATCCGATGACACAGGTATTTCAAAACAGGCTGTTGAAGAAGAAATATTTGATACTGATAAAAAGCGTGATATTGAGTTTAACAGAGAAGCTTCAAAACAAAAAATTCGTAAGTATGATACAAATAATAAACAGTTATTACCTAATCTTAACGATGCAAAAGGTGTTTTGCAGGCTCAAAACAGTATAATTTCAATTTGTTCAACAAAAAAAGAAATATGCAGGCGAATAATGGAAATACTTAAACCTGAGGAATTAAGAGACGAAACACGCTCAAAACTTTTGCAGTATGTGTATGACTGTTATTTGGCAGGTAAAGACATTGTTCCGGCTGATGCTGTTAATCTTTTTGACAATGAAGAAAGTCAGAAGATAACGGCTTCCGTTTTTAGTGTAAAAACGGATTATGATGACACAGAGGAAATAGAAAAAGCCGTTAATGAGAATATTAAGCTTATTAAACGAGCTAATTTGGATTATATAGCATCAAACGCTAAAACTATTGAAGAAATACAAAAAGCTTTGGATATGAAGAAAAAGCTTGAAAACTTTGAGTTACAACTGTAATTTATACCGGTTAAAAACCGGTTTGTAATACGGGGAATCGAAAGGAAGGTTCAAATGAAAGCTGGAGACGAAGCATTACTTCTTACTCGCCTTAAAGAACTTGTTGCTATGGCGAAAAGGAAAAAGAATGTACTCGAATACAAGGAAATTATGGACTATTTGGGGGAGATTGAATTAGAGCCTGACCAAATAGACAAGGTTTATGAGTATTTTGAGGCACAGGGAATAGATGTCCTTGGCATTATGGATATGGATGAGGACGTTGAAAAGGAAATAGATATTTCGCTTCCTGAAGGAATAAATATCGATGACCCTGTACGTATGTATCTTAAGGAAATTGGCAAAGTGCCTCTTTTAAGTGCCGATGAAGAAATAGAACTTGCCAAAAGAATGGAAGAAGGCGACGAGTCGGCTAAAAAGAAACTTGCTGAAGCCAACCTTCGTTTGGTTGTAAGCATTGCTAAAAGATATGTAGGCAGAGGCATGCTTTTTCTTGACTTAATTCAGGAAGGAAATCTTGGCCTTATTAAGGCTGTTGAAAAGTTTGATTATAATAAAGGTTATAAGTTCAGCACATACGCTACATGGTGGATTAGACAGGCTATAACAAGAGCTATAGCTGACCAGGCAAGAACAATAAGAATACCTGTACACATGGTTGAAACTATTAATAAATTAATCAGGATTTCAAGACAGCTTATTCAGGAGCTTGGCCGTGAACCGACCGCCGAAGAACTGGCACAGGAAATGCTTATGCCGGTTGATAAAGTAAGAGAAATTATGAAAATAGCTCAGGAGCCTGTATCCCTTGAAACACCTATTGGTGAGGAGGAAGACAGCCATTTAGGCGATTTTATACCTGATGACGATATTCCGGCACCGGCTGAAGCTGCTGCATATACTCTCTTACAGGAACAGCTTAAAGATGTACTTAATACTTTAACAGACAGGGAAAAGAAAGTATTAAGATTAAGATTTGGTCTTGACGACGGCAGAGCAAGAACACTTGAAGAAGTAGGCCGTGAATTTAAAGTTACAAGAGAAAGAATAAGACAGATTGAGGCAAAAGCCCTCAGGAAGTTAAGACATCCAAGCAGAAGTAAAAAATTAAAGGATTTCATCGAATAAAATATAAAAGCTGCCGAAACAAGTATTTTTGGCAGCTTTATTTAAAATAATTATTTTGGAGGCGTTTAAATGAAAAAAATGTTTTTTACAGCAGTTTTAATATGTGCAATGACATTTTCATCAGTCTGTGCCGTGTATGCAGGCCCTACAGTTACAGCCGGTACAAGGCAGGTTACAGCAGATAATATAGTTATAAAAGAATCTGCTCCGGGAGCACTTAAAAAAGACAAGAACATTTATTTAAGATGCCAGTATGTTTCATTTGAAGACGGAATAGAATATAATGTTTTGTCTGGTGACGGAAAGATCGATTCTGTATCATCGGAAAACGGCATTATTAAAGTTTCTATCAAATCTGAAAGCAGTAAAGAGCCAATGGTTATTGAGTTAAGCAATGTTAAAATGTACCTTAACGGAAGTTTGGCAGAAGGAGCTTATCCTTTGGAGCTTATAACAGAAGAAAGTGATGAGTACCCGGATAATGCTTTTGGACAGTCATATAATTCTGATGACAGCAATTTTAATACAAAATATATAGTCTTTGATGATGAGTTTTTTACTGTTGAAGGCTCAACAAATATGGAAAATTCATCAGACTTTGCCAAATCACAGCTGCCGGAGGTAGTTGTTGATACTAAGGAAGGAAATGACAACGGTTCCTACATAAACAACGAAAGTTATGTAATGCTTCCGGTAAGGTTTATTACTGAGGCTTTAAATGGAAGTGCCATTGTATCTTGGGACGATGCTACTAAAAAAGTAACTATTTTAATGGGTGAAAGGTATATGTCTTTTACAGTAGGCCAAGATACTATGAATATAAATGGTACAGATGTTCCGCTTAATACTCCAATGGAAATAAAAGATGACAGGGCATTTTTAAGCTTAAGGGATTTAGGCTGTGCCCTTGGTATTAGCGATGATAAAATTTATTGGGATGACGAAACTAAAACAGCTTATTTAAACTATAAAGGTGAGTAAATTATGGAATTATCCGAAAGGCTTAAAACAGTAGCCGGTTTAGTTAAATATAGAAGCATTGCCGATATTGGCACCGACCATGGTTATATACCATGCTATCTTGCTTATCAAAATAACATTGATAAGGCAATAGTTTGTGATGTAAACAAGGGCCCTCTTAATAAGGCTGCTGAGAATGTGTCTCATTATGGTTTTG
>CALWSS010000153.1 GCA_944384255.1 uncultured Clostridia bacterium | reverse complement strand
TAAACTGCTTTAATATCGTCATAAGTATACATTTTGTTTAATTTAGCATAGCAAGTTGCTAAAATACCACGGTTCATAGGTATAAGATGTGGTGTAAATGAAAGAGTTATTTCTTTGCCGGCTGCATAACCAAGCTGTTCTTCAATTTCAGGTGTATGTCTGTGAGAAGCTATTTTATAAGCCTTTACGCTTTCGTTGCACTCATCATACATATTGGCAAGTGAAAGACCTCTGCCGGCACCTGAAACACCTGATTTGGCATCTATAATTATTGTGTTAAGATCAATAAGTCCTTCAGCTACAAGTGGTCTTAAAGAAAGTATTGAGCATGTTGTGTAGCAGCCCGGGTTTGCTATAAGCTGGCTTCCTTTAATTTTGTCCCTGTTTACCTCACAAAGACCATAAACTGCTGTTTTAAGAAGCTCTCTGCCTTCGTGTTTTACTCCGTACCATTTTTCGTAAATGTCAGCATCTTTAATTCTAAAGTCAGCACCAAAGTCAATTACCTTTGCTTTGGAAAGCACGCTTTCTGTAACAACTTTTGAAGCCACACCGTGAGGAAGTGCCATAAATATAACATCGTTTTCATCGGCAAGTTTTTCCATATCCATTTCGCCACAAATCATTTCGTTTATCTCACGGTAGTTTTCGTAAACCTCATCAAAAGGCTTTCCTACATAACTGTGAGCCGTAAGAGCATTTATTTTAACTTCCGGGTGCTGCATAAGTATACGAACCAGCTCATTTCCTGCATATCCTGTAGCTCCCACAATAGCAGCTTTTATCATAATTATCGTCCTCCGTTCATAACTGTTTAAACATAAAAACTGTATTTTATTCATTAATAAAAGTATATAAAAAAGAATTTTCTTTTAATATCACTTGAAATACCCTTGTTAATGGATTTTATAATTATACAAACTTTTTAAATAATATGCAAGAAAAATAAAAAAAATAATTGAAACTTTTCCCATGAGCATGTATAATCATATTACCGTAAAAAACAAAAGCTGTATAATTCCGGGTTTTAAACAAAATGCCCTTTATCAGCTAATATACCACAAATGCGGAAAAAAAGAATACATTTAATCAAATAATTGAAACTTTGGTTATAAAATGTTTTTCCGTGTGATACCAAATAATTATATTTATTTTAGGAGGAATACATAATGGCAAAAGAAAAAATAGTTCTCGCTTATTCCGGCGGTCTTGACACAAGCTGCATTATTCCATGGTTAAAGGAAAATTACGATAATGCAGAAATTATAGCTGTTTGTGCTGACGTTGGTCAGGGCAAAGAAACAGAAGGTCTTGAGGAAAAAGCCCTCAGCACAGGTGCAAGCAAACTTTACATTGAAGATATTACAGACGAATTTATTACAGATGCTATTTACCCTTGCTTAAAGGCAAATGCCGTTTATGAAGGCAAATACCTTTTAGGTACATCAATGGCAAGACCTATTATAGCAAAACGTCTTGTTGAGATAGCTCGTAAAGAAGGCGCTACAGCTATTGCTCACGGTGCAACAGGCAAAGGCAACGACCAGGTTCGTTTTGAGCTTACAATTAAAGCCCTTGCTCCTGATTTGAAAGTTATAGCTCCTTGGAGACTTGATACATGGAAAATGCAGTCAAGGGACGACGAAATAGCTTATCTTGCAGCTCATGGCATACCTTTCCCAGTTAAAAAGGAAGACAGCTACAGCCGTGACAGAAATATATGGCATATAAGCCATGAAGGTCTTGAGCTTGAAGACCCGGCTAATGAGCCAAACTATGAACACCTTCTTCAGCTTGGTGTTACTCCTGAAAAAGCACCTGATAAAGACGAGTATGTAACTCTTGATTTTGAAAAAGGCATTCCTGTTAAAGTAAACGGTGAGGCAATGTCCCCAAGAAAGATACTTGAAACACTTAACGAAATAGGCGGAAGAAACGGCATTGGCATTACAGATATCTGTGAAAACCGTGTAGTTGGCATGAAGTCAAGAGGTGTATATGAAACTCCTGGCGGAACAATTCTTTACTATGCCCACAGAGAGCTTGAATACCTTACACTTGACAAACAGACACAGGCTTGGAACGAGATTAACTCAACTAAGTTTACAGAGCTTGTATACAGCGGAGAATGGTTTACACCTTTAAGAGAAAGCCTTTCAGCTTATTTCGACAGTGTAAACGAAGTTGTAACAGGCCAGGTTAAACTTAAACTTTACAAAGGCAATATTATACCTGCCGGCTCAACAAGCCCATACTCACTTTATAATGCATCAATAGCAAGCTTTACAACAGGCGACCTTTACAACCATAAAGACGCTGACGGATTTATAAACCTCTTTGGTCTTCCGCTTAAAGTACGTGCTATGATGATGCAGAACTTAAAGAACAATAAATAATATAGAAAAAAACAAGCTTTAACAAAGACCGGCTTTATACCGGCCTTTGTTTTTATAAAAATCTGAAAGGAAGAATAATATGAGCAAACTTTGGGGCGGCCGCTTTACAAAGCAGACCGACAGCTTTACAGACCATTTTCACTCCTCAATTTCATTTGACCAGAGAATGTATAAAGAAGACATTACAGGCTCAATAGCCCATGCCAAAATGCTGGGTGCACAGGGCATTATACCTGAGAAAGACTCTGAATTAATACAAAAAACATTAAAAGAAATATTAGACGATATTGAAAGCGGCAAAGTTGAGTTTGACGAAAAAGCCGAAGACATACACATGAATATAGAAACAATTCTTATTGAACGTATAGGCGATGTTGGAAAACGCCTTCATACCGGCCGCAGCCGCAACGACCAGGTGGCTCTTGATATAAGAATGTATGTTAAAAAAGAAATCAAAAATATCGAAGGCCTTATTATAAACCTTCAAAAAGTGCTTAACGATATGGCACGCAAAAACACCGAAACAATTATGCCGGGCTACACACACCTTCAAAGAGCACAGCCTATAACACTGGCTCATCATCTTTTGGCTTATGTTGAAATGTTCAAAAGGGATTACGACAGACTTGAAAGCACATATAAACATACAAATGTAATGCCTTTGGGCAGCGGTGCATTAGCAGGCACAACATACCCTCTCGACAGACAAATGGTATGTGACTTGTTAAACTTTGACTCCATAACACTTAACAGCCTTGACGGTGTAAGCGATAGAGATTTCTGCATAGAGCTTTTAAACGCTCTTTCAATACTTATGATGCATTTAAGCCGTTTTTGTGAGGAAATTATACTTTGGAGCAGCCATGAATTTAAGTTTATAGAGCTTGACGACGCTTACTCCACAGGCTCAAGCATTATGCCGCAGAAAAAGAATCCAGACATGGCAGAGCTTATAAGGGGTAAAACAGGCCGTGTTTATGGCTACCTTATGGGACTTCTTACAACTATGAAAGGCCTTCCTCTTGCATATAACAAAGACATGCAGGAGGATAAAGAAGGCGTGTTTGCAGCCATTGACACAGTTAAAATGTGCCTTCCTGTATTTACAAACATGGTAAATACAATGACTGTAAAAAAAGATAATATGCTTTCAGCGGCAAAAGGCGGCTTTACAAATGCCACAGATGCAGCCGACTGGCTTGTTAAAAAAGGTATGCCTTTTAGAGATGCTCATGCCGTTATAGGCCACCTTGTGCTTTACTGCATAAATAATAATACAAACTTAGACGACCTTTCACTTGAAGAATACAAGTCAATATCCCCGGTATTTGACGAAACAATATACGATGCCATAAGAGTTGAAAAATGCGTTGAGGCAAGAAATATTCCTGGCGGTCCGTCTAAGGAATATACAGAAAAACTTATAGCATTAAACGACGAATATATCAAAAATTTAGAAAAATAATAAAAGCATAAAAATATAAAGCAGAAGTTTAAAGAGTAAACACTTTGATACTTCTGCTTTTCTTTGTTTAAATTAAATTTTCTATTTAAAAAAACAATAATTTTAACACATAATTACTTGAATTTTGAGTTTATGTTTCAAAACATTAAACAATATAAAAATATATCATATAAATTAAAACCCGGCAGAATATTCCGCCGGATTTTATATTTTCAAATTTATAAAAGTTTTCAGTCCGTTTTTATTCTTCTGTAACTCCCAAAAACTCTTTTTCTATTACCTGCCAAAGTTCTTCTTTGCCCTTTTTCTCTACACCGGAAAAAGGAATAATATAATCTTCCTTAGAGCAGCCTAATGTTTTACGTATTAAGGCAACCTGTTTTTGTATCTGGCTTCTGTTTATTTTATCCAGCTTTGTGGCAGCAATAACTATTTTATAACCGTAGTGCTTAAGCCAGTCATACATAATTATATCGTTTTTGCCCGGCTCATGACGTATGTCAATAAGCATTACAACACCAACAAGCTCCTTACGTTTTTGCATGTATTCCTCAGTCATACGGCTCCAGCGGTCTATCTCGCTTTTAGGTGCTTTAGCATAGCCGTAGCCCGGTACGTCAACTATATAAAAAGAGTCATTTACACCATAAAAGTTAATGGTACGTGTTTTACCCGGCTGAGAAGATGTTCTGGCAAGCTTATTTCTGCCTACCATAGCATTAATAAGCGTTGATTTTCCTACATTTGACTTACCTACAAATGCAATTTCCGTTTTATTGTCTTTCGGGTACTGGTTGAAATTAACGCCTACACAGCTAAGCTCGGCTTTTTTTACCTCCATACCTTTTCTCCTTCCGCTACGGCATTTTTAACAACATCATCCATGTTTGAAACAGTTATAAAACTTAAACCCTTCTTTATATAATCCGGTATATCTTTAAGCTGAGGCTTATTTTCTTCCGGTATAAGAACAGTGTCTATTCCGGCCTGTTTTGCAGCTGTTACTTTTTCACGTAAACCGCCTATAGGCAGTACACGGCCTGTAAGTGTTATTTCGCCTGTCATAGCTACATTGTTTTTAACGGCGGCCTTAGTTAAAGCCGAAATAACAGCTAATGTCATTGTAATTCCGGCAGAAGGCCCGTCTTTAGGCACTGCACCTTCCGGAATATGAATGTGAATGTCTGTGTCTTTGTAAAAGCTGTCGCTTAAATTAAACTTATCGCTATTGGAACGTATATATGTAATGCCGGCTTTTGCAGACTCTTTCATTACATTGCCCATGTTTCCAGTAAGCTCAATTTTGCCTGTGCCCGGCATAGCATTTGCTTCAATCTCCAGTGTTTCGCCCCCTACGCTTGTCCATGCCAAACCACGGGCAACGCCTAAAAGCGGTTTTTCATTGGCTTTAAGATGACTGAATTTTTCAGGACCAAGATATTTTTCAATATTTCTTTCTGTTACAGTCAGTTTTTTTGTTTTGCCCGAAAGTATTTCAACTACGGCTTTTCGGCAAAGTGTGCCTATTGTTCTTTCAAGCTGTCTAACACCGGCTTCTCTTGTATAGGAGTCTATTATTTTTTCTATGGCATTTTCACTTATTGAAAGCTGGCTTTTTTCAAGTCCGGCTTCTTTAAGCTCCTTAGGATACAAATATTTAACAGCTATGTTCTTTTTCTCGTCAGGCAGATATCCGGCAATTTGTATAATTTCCATTCTGTCCTTAAGGGGTCCCGGAATTTTGCTTATATCGTTTGCTGTGCAAATAAAAAGCACATCGGAAAGGTCATACTCCATATCAAGATAATGGTCTACAAAAGTGCTGTTCTGCTGTGGGTCAAGAACTTCCAAAAGTGCCGACGACGGGTCACCGTTATATGAAACACCCAGCTTGTCCACTTCATCCAAAAGCATTAAAGGATTTGTTGTGCCGGCTTCCTTCATGGCATTTAATATTCTGCCCCACATGGCACCTACATAAGTCCTTCTGTGGCCTCTTATTTCGGCCTCGTCCCTTACACCGCCTAAAGACATTCTTACATACTTCCTGCCTGTGGCTCTGGCTATGGACTTGGCTATTGATGTTTTGCCTACTCCCGGAGGGCCTGCAAGGCAAATTATGGAAGCTCCCGGCTCTTTAGTGTTCATTCTTACGGCTATAAACTGCAAAATACGTTCTTTAACGTCTTTTAAACCGTAGTGGTCCTCATCAAGTATTTTTTCAGCAAGTTTAAGGTCTTTGTTTTCATCTGTTTTTTCGGACCAAGGCAGTTTAAGTATGCTTTCTATGTATGTTCTTGAAACGTTAAATTCCGGTGATGTAACCGGTATTTTAACCATTCTTTCACACTCGTCAGTAACTGTTTTAAGAACATACTCCGGCAGATTTTTTTCATCGGCTTTTTTCAAAAATCGGTCTTTAATGCCCTGAATTCCGTCTTTATCACCAAGTTTGTCGCTTATAACTTTAAGCTGTTCCCTTAAATAATACTCTTTCTGGCTTTCGTCTATATTTTTTCTTACATCGCTGTCAATTTTGTTTTTAAGCTCAAGTATTTCCAGCTCATTAGTTAAAATTCCTATTACGCTTTTAATACGCTCTATAGGGTCTATAGTTTCAAGGAGTTTGAGCTTTTCCTCATTGCTTATATTCATTCCTGCGGCTATGGCATCTGCCAGCTGTCCCGGTGTTTTAGCCGATATTAAAGTCAGCATAACATCATTAGCCGGCATAGCATTGTTAAGCTTTGTGTATTTTTCAAAGTCCTCGTTGGCAAGACGCATAAGAGCCTGAGATTGTATGTCATCATCATAAGCAGAAGGCAGTTTGTCGTCTATAATCTCGGCATCTGAAACAAAATATTCGTCTATATGTGTATTTTGTGCATAAGCCCTGTTAAGGCCTTCAACTATAATATGTGTTACATTTGCCGGAAGCTTAAGAACCTGCTTTATTTTGCATACTGTTCCAACTTGGGCAAGGCTGTCTTCTGTAGGCTCGCTTTCTTCCGAATCTTTCTGTGTTACAAGAAAAATCATATCGTCGTTGTCATGTGCCGCCTCAACAGCATCTAACGATAATTTACGGCCTATAGGAAAACTTATTACCATATTAGGAAATACCGTAAGGCCCCTTAAAGGCACTACCGGCATGTTTTTTATACTCATTAAATCACCTCAAAAAGCATTAATTAATCTATTATACACTAAAAGATATAATCTAACAAGTAAGTAGTTTATGCACCAAATTAATGATAAAATATATCGGTTATACACATAAAATAATATTTATTAACATATATTAAATTGATATACTATATATAAAACTATAAACTAATACTTTTAAACGGAGAATTAAAATGAATTTTACAGGACTTATTGCCGCCGGAGCAGCATTTTTAATTATAGGTCTTTTTCATCCTATTGTAATAAAGTGCGAATATTATTTTTCTGCAAAAGTATGGCCGGCATTTCTTATTTTAGGCATCATATTTTTAGTACTTTCAATACTAAACAGCAATATACTAATATCTGTTATTTTAGGTATAATAGGCTGTACCTGCCTTTGGAGTATACTTGAGCTTAAAGAACAGGAAAAACGTGTACAAAAAGGCTGGTTTCCTTCTAACCCAAATCGCAAAAATACCAATAAATAGTTATATGTTTTATGTATATTTAATTCCTTTATTTGGCTTAAAATTAATTATTTAAACTAAAAAACGGCGGAATATCCGCCGTTTTTAATTA
>CALWSS010000152.1 GCA_944384255.1 uncultured Clostridia bacterium | reverse complement strand
TTATTAATGTAATCCTCTAAATTTTCACATTTAAAAACCGAAGCCGATATGTAATTAACGGCACCTGAAACATCAAATTTACGTTCCATAAATTCAACAACAGGCAATTCCTCTGTTTTTTTACTTATTATATTGTAAAGATACGGTCTTTTTTTAGGCAGATACTCATTTCTTTTGGAAATATCAATGTCGCAGTATAATATTTCTTCCTCATCAGGCTTAAGAGAACTTATAACATCTCCATTTGGTGCAATAACACAGCTTCCGCCGGCATTAGATAAAACTTCTCCTTCAACACCTGTTTTACAGCACAGAGCCATATAAACATTGTTTTCACGGCATCTTGCAGAAAGCATATACTCCTTTTGAGGGTTTGTAAGTAAAGTGGCGTTATATCCACCGGAAGTTAAATTTGCAAGGTTTAATATAATCTCTGCACCTTTTTTGGCAAGTACAGCAGAAATTTCCGGCATACGTCCGTCAGCACAAATAATAGCGCCTATTTTACCAAACTCCGTATCAAAAACATCGTACTCGTTTCCCGGCTCATAATACATTCTGTCAAAATGCCACATATTGCTTTTTGTATGGGTATGAATAATCTCTCCGTTTTTTCCTATAACAACGGCCTGATTTTTAACAACACCATTGTCTTTTAGAGCCATACCGCAGGCGATATAAAAACCATGCTTTAAAGAGAGTTTTTTCATTTCTTCTATTAAATAATCCCCGTGTTCCAGAGCTTTTTCAATAATTTCACTATTATTAAGCACATAACAAGGATAAGCACATTCCGGAAGAAGCACAAAATCCGGCTTTTTTTCAGCGGCTTTTTTAATCATATCCAAAATGTGCTCAGCATTTTTAATATAATCCTCTATACCACAGGCTTTAATCTGTATTAATGCAATTTTCATTTATATCACCTCAATATTATATTTTACCACTTAAAATAAGGCTTTAAAAGCTTTACAAATATGACTATTTAACGATTTTCATTGCATAATTAGGTAAAAACCTGTAATATATTATCACAGCGGCTTTTTATAAATTCGTTTTTTGTCGTTTGCCGCTATATAGATAATTATCCGTTTGTTATTTTTTAAGGAGGTATGAGAAAAATGAATATTCCAGACTGGAAAGAAATTTATGCTTCTAAAATCGTTACCGCTAAAGAAGCCATAAGCTATATAAAAAGCGGTGACCGTGTAGTTACAGGCCATGCCGCTGCAGAACCTACATATCTTATTGATACACTGGTAGAAAACTATGAAATGTATGAAAATGTAGAAATTTGCCACCTTGTTTCTCTTGGCGAAGGAAAATATACACGTCCTGAAATGAAAGGCCACTTTATATTCAACGGCTTTTTTGTAAGCGACTGCACAAGAGAAGCCGTAAATAACGGTTCAGCTAACTATACACCGGGATTCTTCCATGAAGTGCCAAAGCTTTTCAGAGAAGAACTTCCTGTTGATGTTGCCCTTGTTATGGTAAGCCGTCCTGATAAACATGGCTTCTGCTCCTTCGGTACATCCAGCGACTATACAAAACCTGCCGCTGACTGTGCAAGAATAGTTATTGCACAGGTAAATGAATATATGCCACGTACTTTTGGCGGAAACCTTATTCATGTCCGTGACATAGACTTTATAGTTGAGCACTCCGAGCCTATACTTGAAATGCAGCCTGCAAAAATAGGCATACTTGAAAACAAAATAGGTAAATACTGCTCATCCCTTATTAAAGACGGCGACTGCCTTCAGCTTGGTATAGGTTCCATTCCTGAGTCTGTTCTTACTTTCCTTTGGGATAAAAAGAACCTTGGACTTCATACCGAAATGGCTTCCGACGGCATTATAGACCTTATGCTTGCCGGTATTATAAACAACAAAAAGAAACAAGTAGAGCCTGGCAGAAGCGTTATAACATTCGTAATGGGTACACAAAGGCTTTATGACTTTATAGACGACAACCCGGAAATTTCAATGAACCCAGTTGACTTTGTAAACGACCCAACAATAATAGCGCAGAACGACAATGTTGTATCTATAAACAGCTGTATACAGGTAGACCTTATGGGTCAGGTAGTAAGCGAAAGCATAGGCCTTAAGCAGTACAGCGGTGTAGGCGGTCAGGTAGACTTTGTCCGTGGTGCAGCCATGAGTAAAGGCGGAAGAAGCATTATAGCCATGCTTTCAACAGCAGCCGGCGGAAAAGTAAGCCGTATTGTGCCTTTCTTAGACCAAGGCGCAGCCGTTACTACATCAAGAAACGATGTTCACTATGTAATTACAGAATACGGCATAGCACTTCTTAAAGGCAAAACACTTAAAGAAAGAGCAAAAGCCCTTATTAAAATTGCACACCCTAACTTCCGTGATGAATTACGTGAGGAATACGAAAGAAGATTTTTTGAGCCATACGAATAATAATTAAATCAGAGAGGTATGCCAATGGACAACATGAACAGCAATACAGGCGGATTTAACACTCAGCCAAACAGCTTCAACTATCAGAACACACAAAACACAAACAAAAGCTCAAAAAGCGGCTGTCTTATAGCCTTAGCCGCAGCCGGAGGCACAGTTATAGTCATAGGCATAGTAATACTTGTGGCAATAATAGCCATAATATTGGCAATAGGCAATGCTGTAGGCTCCGTTTCCAGCTCTATAAGCTCATCAGACGCTTCAGCTGCCGTTTCATACGACACAGACTATGTTGAAACACTGTACTTTGAAGGCACTATTGCTGATAACGGCATGTATTCCACAGGATATAACCACCAGTGGACACTTGAGGAAATAGACCGCCTTATTGATGACGACTACAATAAAGGCTTGATTCTTTACCTTAACTCACCGGGCGGCGGTACATACGAAAGTGATGAAATGTACCAAAAAATAATGAAGTATAAAGAATTAACCGGCCGTCCTGTTTATGCCTATATGGGAAACCAGGCAACCAGCGGTGCTTTATACATAGCCATGGCGGCAGATGAAATATATGCCGGCAGAATGACACTTACAGGCTCCATAGGCGTTATAATGCAGAACTACGATTTAAGCGGTCTTATGGATAAACTGGGAATAAAAGAGAGCAACATAAAAAGCGGTGCAAACAAGGATATGTTCGGCTACTCCGGCTATACCGACGAGCAGAAACAAATTCTCCAGTCAATAATAGACGAAAACTATGAGATATTTGTCAATATAGTAGCTCAGTCACGTAATCTGCCTGTAGAAACAGTTAAAACATTGGCCGACGGCCGTGTGTATTCGGCTCAGCAGGCAAAAGATGCAGGATTAATAGACAACATAGCTACTTATGACCAGTTTATGGAAAACATGAAATCTCTTGATGATTTTTATACCTGTAACTTTATAGATGCCAAAAATAACTCAGGCTCACTTTTCGGCTACCTGTTTTCTCAGGCACAAATGAGCACTGATAACGGCATATATAATAAATTAGCCGAATTATTTGAAAACAAAAACAAATCACCTTTTTACTACATTTACCAAAACTAAACACTAAAAAACCACACATTACAGTTTAACTGTTTCTGTGTGGTTTTATTTTTCACATTATATTTTTGCTCCGGCGCTCCATATAAGTAATGTCCTGCCATACACCGAATTTGTCTTTTGAAATCTTTTCTCTGTAGCCTATAAGCCTGAAACCGCATTTTTCGAGCATTTTAATACACTGCTTGTTTATTGAAAATATAGAAGCAAAAAGTGTCCAGTATCCTTTTTTCTCACTTTCATTTATCATTTTTTCTATAAGCATTTGGCCTATTTTCATGCCTGTAAATTCTTTTTGTATGTATATGCTTATCTCCACAACACCTTTGTATGCCTCTCTTTGGGAAGTAGGGCTTAAAACGCAAAAGCCAACTGTTTTGCCCTCAGCTTTAGCTATAAACCGGCAGTCCTTCAAATGTCCTTTGTCCCAGTCATCATAGGCCGGGCATTTTTTATGAAATGTAATATTCCCGTTTTCAAGCCACCAAGTATAAATATTTGAAACATCCGGCCAGTCATATTCTTTCATTTCACAAATTTCAATATCCATATAATACCTCCCCTTTTTTAACTAATTTAATACAAAAAAACGGCGAGTAATGCCAAAAGACATACATACGCCGTTTTAATTTATTTATTTTTCTTTATCCTCTGAAATGCTTTTGCTTGGGCAGTTTTTAGCCGAACAGCCGTAGCAGTTGTGAGAGCATCCGTTTTTAGCATTTCTCTGTATCTTGCGAATAGAAGTAAAAAAGAGCAGAAATACAATTACTACAAGCAGTATATCGTACCATTGCAGACCAAACATTTTAATTCCTCCTAAAAAAGACCTACTATAAAGCCGCCTATATTATACACTATAAATGCCGCTATCCATGCTGTAACTATCTGGAATACAATTACACCTAATGCCGCCGCTGTGCTGTGCATTTCTCTTTTAACAGCTGAAATAGCCGCAACACACGGAGTATATAAAAGCGAGAATGTTAAAAATGAAAAAGCCTTAAGCGGTGTAAATATTTGGGTTAATACGGCATTAAGGTTTGCTCCGCCGCCTGTTAATACGGCAAATGTGCTTACAACTGTTTCTTTTGCACTAAAGCCTGTAATAAGTGCTGTTGAGGCTCTCCAGTCGTTAAAGCCCAAAGGCTCAAATACAGGTGCAATAAACTTGCCGATTAAAGCCATCATGCTGTATGAGCTGTCGCTTACTACGTTAAACCTTGTATCAAATGTCTGTAAAAACCAGATAACAATAGTTGCCACAAATATAATAGTAAAAGCCTTTACAATAAAATCCTTTGCTTTGTCCCACATAAGCAGTACAACGCTTTTAAAGCTTGGGAACCTGTAGTTAGGCAGTTCCATAACAAAAGGCACAGGGTTTCCTTTAAATACTGTTGAGTTAAACATATAGCCGCTTAAAACACCAATACATATACCCATTACGTATAAAACTATCATAACAAGAGGTTTGTATTTTGTAAAGAATACTTCTGTAAAAAGAGCATATATAGGCAGTTTAGCCGAGCAGCTCATAAAAGGCACAAGAAGTATTGTCATTTTCCTGTCTCTTTCGCTGGAAAGTGTTCTGGCACTCATTATAGCCGGTACGGAACATCCAAAACCAATAAGCATAGGCACAAAGCTTCTGCCAGAAAGGCCTATTTTTCTTAAAAGCTTGTCCATTACAAAGGCAACACGTGCCATGTATCCGCTGTCTTCCAGTATAGATAAAAAGAAAAACAGTGTAACAATAACAGGCAGAAAGCTTAAAACACTTCCTACTCCAGCAAATATACCGTTTATTATAAGTGAGTGCACAACAGGATTTATGCCGTAAACAGTAAGGCCATAGTCAGCAGCAGCTGTTGCACTGTCTATTATGTATGTAAGTATGTTGCTTAAAAAAGCACCTATTACACCGAATGTCAAATAAAACATTAAAAGCATAATGCCTATAAATATAGGTATGGCAAATACTTTATGTGTAAGTACACTGTCTATTTTAACACTTCTTAAATGAGCTTTGCTTTCGCCTCTTTTAATAACAGTGTCTTTGCAGGCACTTTCTATAAATGTATAACGCATGTCGGCAAGAGCAGCTTCCCTGTCGGTACCCAGTTCCGTTTCCATTTCTGTTACGTTGTGTTCTACCATGTCCAGCTCATTGTCTGTAAGACGAAGCATCTGCCTCATTGGCTCATCGCCTTCAATAAGCTTAATGGCGGCAAAACGTGGGGAAACATTTATCCTTTCGGCATGGTCCTCTATAAGGTGGGCTATACCGTGAATGGCTCTGTGTACGGCTCCGGAGCAAAAGTCTTTTCTTTTAGGCTTCTGCTTTGTTTCAGCTACCTTAACGGCAATATCTATAAGGTCGTCAACGCCTTCGTTTTTATATGCCGAAATAGGAACCATAGGCACACCAAAAAACTCCTGAAGCTCTTTTATTTTAATTGAGTTTCCGTTTGCCCTAACCTCATCCATCATGTTAAGAGCCATAACCATAGGTATGTCCAGTTCTATAAGCTGCATGCTTAAATAAAGGTTTCTCTCAATATTAGTGGCATCAAGTATGTTTATAATACAGTCCGGTCTTTCTTTAATAAGAAAATCCCTTGTAACTATCTCCTCACTGGTATAAGGCGAAAGAGAATAAATTCCCGGAAGATCCACTACAAGGCAGTCGCTGTGGCCTCTTATTGTGCCTTCTTTTTTGTCTACAGTAACACCGGGAAAATTGCCTACATGCTGGTTAGAGCCTGTAAGCTGGTTAAAAAGCGTTGTTTTTCCGCAGTTCTGATTTCCTCCAAGAGCAAAAATCATTAAGCCTTCTCCTCCTCGGCTACTTCAATTTTTTTAGCGTCATCAATCCTTATTGTAAGCTCGTAGCCTCTAAGATGAATTTCTATAGGGTCACCCATAGGTGCAACTTTTCTAATCATAACAACAGTTTTAGGTGTAATGCCCATATCAAGAAGCCTGCGACGTAAAGCGCCTTGGCCGTTTACTGCCGTTACTCTGTAATTTACACCTATAGGACATTGGTCTAAAGTCATAGCTATCCTCCGAATAAAAACAAAACTTATTGATAATCAATTAGCCTTCGTTAATCAATTTTAAATCCCACATATATATTTGTCAAGAAATCATAATTCCTAATATTTAACAGATAATACTTAATTTTTAAAACACTTTATAAATAAAAATATGCTGTTTAATTAAATTTATTGTCAATATTTATTTTTAAATAATTTCTTAAAATATTCTGCTGTATATTAAATGGTTTCAGCTGTATAAAAAGTCAATAAAAAACATAATACTGCATTTTATTATTTCAAAATACTTAAATTAACAATATTCTGTTTCAAATAAATATACCTGATGATATAATTAAAATGATATTATTTTTGAGTTTATGCACACGGAGGACTATTATGCGTGAAATTAGTACACAAAAAATAACCGAGGAAGTTAAAAAAATGTGTATATCGTCTAACTGCAACTTAAACGACGATATATATAATGCACTTAAAGAAGCTAAAGAAACAGAACCGTCACCTGTGGGCTGTGAAATGCTCAGACAGCTGATTACAAATGCCGATATAGCCAAAAATGAGCAGGTGCCTATTTGTCAGGATACAGGCCTTGCCGTAGTTTTTGTTACAATAGGCCAGGAAGTACACATTTCAGGCGGCTCATTAACAGATGCCATAAACGAAGGTGTTCGTCAGGGCTACACAGAGGGTTATTTAAGAAAATCCGTTGTTAAAGACCCTTTTATACGTGTAAACACCAACGACAATACACCGGCTATAATACATTACAATATAGTTGAAGGCGACAAATTAAAAATAGAAATAGCTCCTAAAGGCGCCGGAAGCGAAAACATGAGCAAAATATTTATGCTTAAACCGGCAGACGGCATTGAAGGCGCTAAAGAAGCCATATTAAGCGCCGTTGAAGCAGCAGGCCCTAACCCTTGTCCGCCTATGATAGTAGGCGTTGGCTGTGGCGGAAATTTTGAAACAAGTGCACTTCTTGCCAAAAAAGCCCTTTTGCGTCCTGTAGGCAGTCATTCCAGTTTGGAACATATTAAAGAAATGGAAATTGAGCTTTTAGAAAAAATAAATAAAACCGGCATAGGCCCTCAGGGCTTAGGCGGAAAAACAACTGCTCTTGCCGTAAATATAGAAACTTTCGCCACACATATAGCTTGTATGCCTATAGCCGTAAACATAAGCTGTCATGTAACAAGGCATGCTGTATGCGAAATTTAAAAACGGAGGTATTAAAAATGGAAATAAAAGTAACTGCCCCATTAACTAAAGAAGATGCCCAAAAGCTTAAAGCCGGGGATATTGTAAAAATAACAGGCACTGTATATACTGCCCGTGATGCAGCACACAAAAGAATGATAGAAGACTACAACAAAACAGGCAAATTCCCTTTTGATATGGAAAATGCCGTAATTTATTATGCCGGCCCGGCTCCTGCAAAACCAGGCTCTGTTATAGGCCCGGCAGGCCCTACAACCAGCTACCGCATGGATTCTTATGCACCTTTTTTAATGGATCACGGCCAAACAGGCATGATAGGAAAAGGCGCCAGAAATCAGCAGGTAATAGATTCAATGAAGAAAAATAAAGCCGTATACTTTGCCGCAACAGGCGGAGCCGCTGCTTTAATATCAAGTCATATAAAATCAGCAGAGGTTATAGCTTATGAAGATTTAGGTGCTGAGGCAATACGTAGACTTTATGTAGAAGATTTCCCGGCTATAGTTGTAATTGACACGGAGGGTAATAACTTATATGAAACACAAAAAGCCAAGTACAGGACTTTATAAAATACTGTTTCTTTTAATTGCTGTTGTTTTTTCATTCTGCCTTTTAGGCTGTTCAAGCAGTGATAAAAACACATCTTCATCAACTGAAAATTCTTCCGAAATTTCTTCAATTTCTTCTGAAAATGAAGAAAAAGAACAGGAAACAGTTGAAGAGCCTAAAGAACCCGTTGTAAGGCAGGCACTTTTAAGCTTTACAGGGGATTTAATGGTACACAGCTATCAATATGAAGAAAGCTACGACAGTGCAACAGGAACTTATGAGTTTGACCATAACTTTCAAGCCGTTAAAAAGTATTTCGACAAAGCCGATTATGTTGTAGGTAACCTTGAAACCGTTTTAGGCGGCGATGAAATAGGCCCTCAGGATTTTCCGTGCTTTAATACTCCCGACAGCTTTGCTGTTGCCGCCAAAAATGCCGGCTTTGACTTTTTTACAACAGCCAACAACCACTGTATGGATCAGGGAACTGATGCCCTCTGCCGTACACTTGATGTTCTTGATTCATTGGGCATAAAGCATTTTGGCACAAACCGAAGCCAGCAGGAGCGGGATAATATAGAAATAACCGAAATAAACGGCATAAAATTTGTATTTTTATCCTATACTTACGGTACAAACGGAATACCCGTTAAAAATGAATACAATGTAAATCTTCTTGACGAAACATCAGTTAAAAACGACATAACAAAGGCTAAAAGCCTTAATCCGGATTTTATAGTTGTTTTGCCACACATGGGCACAGAATACGTTACAGAGCCTACAGATGAGCAGAAAAAATGGGTTGACTTTCTCTTTCAGTGTGGAGCCGATATTATAGTTGCCAGCCACCCCCATGTTCTGGAGCCTATGGAAGTACGTGAAATTACAGATGCCGACGGCACAACAAGAAAAGGCTATGTTATGTACTCTATGGGAAACTTTATATCTTCCCAAACAACACCGCCACGAAATGCCAGTATAATACTTAATATTGCAGTTGAAAAAATAGACGATAACCCGGCTGAAATAACAAAAGTTTCGTTTATACCTATTTGGACACAGTTCAGAAACGGTTCAAATGTAAATGATTTTGTTGTCCGAAGTGTATATGATGTTTTAACCGACAGCGAAAAAGAGTCGAAATACCGTGCCAAGGATTTAGCAAGGGTAAACGATATTCATTACGAAACAACATCGCTTTTATTAAACCGTGATGTGCCTATAGAGGAAATTCAGGAAGAATATACTTTTTATGAAAGACAGGAGGACTCAAATGCTTAAAGGATTATGTGTTTTTTCAAAAAATATAGAAAACGCCAAAAAAGCCGGTTTTGATTATGTTGTTTTGCCGGGCTTTGAAATAGCCGCCATGAGTGACGAAAATTTTGAAAAACTTGTTAAAGAAGTTAAAGAAATAGACATACCCGTTATAGGCTATAACTCCTACTGCAAAGATGACTTACCTATTGTAGGCGACGGATTTAATGAAGAAAAAACGGCCTCTTATGCTGCACTTTTAAGCAAAAGAGCCTATGAACTGGGAATTAAAAACATAGGAATAGGTGCTCCGGCAGCCAGAAGACTTCCAAAGGACTACGATAAAATAAAAGCCTATAATCAAGGCAAAAAATTTATTTCAATTACAGCTTATGAAGCCAGAAAATACGGCCTTAATGTACTTATAGAAGGCCTTCAAAAATATTACTGTGATTTTATAAACTATGTTCCGGAAGCTTATCAGCTTATGAGGGATATAGACAGAACAAATGTAAAAATGATAGTTGACTTTTATCACATGAAAGTAAATGGTGAAGAATACAAAAATGCTCTTGGCATACTTGACTACTGCAAAGATGTGCATATAAGCGGCTGCGATAAAGAGAGAAACCGTCCTTTTGTAGATGAAACAGATGCAGAAGATTTAAAGCTTATTTCTTCTATACTTAAAAAAGGCGGCTATAACTTAACACTTACACTTGAGCCGGACCCTGTTGAAGACGGATTTTTGGAAAAAGCCAAAAATTCATACAATGTAATAAGCAGGTATTTTGAATAAAAATAATTTTTAACTGCTGTTTATTCAAAATATAAAAACATTGGAATTTAAAAGCTAAAACAAAAAATTTTCAATTTACAAAAAATACTGAAAATAAATATATTTCAAACAAAATCAGACTTGAATTTTAAAATATATTCTTTAAAAACCTTTTATTTATGGCATATTTTAAATATATATTATTATTTATGTAAATTTAAGCCTGTTAAACTATTTATTTTATAAAACTAAAATCCCTTTTTGCTCTTTTGGAGTATGAATGGGATTTTTTTGTATTTTTTTAAGTAAATTATAAATATATATTGCATTTTTTTCCATTACATGTATAATATATATCAGTTTATTAAAAATAATAATTAAGTTTAGTATTTATAAACTTTTTCAACCTTTTTTCGGTCATTTCCCGTTAGGGTGTGATAAATATACTTAATATTATTTTTTATAATTTCAAAGGGGGCAAAGAATGTAATTGAAAAAAAGGTTTATTTCTATGGTTTTAGCGGCATCGGTAGTGCTTACATCATCAGCTACCGCTATAGCAGCACAAGGCGAGTATACAGTTAAAAAGGGCGATACACTTTGGGGGATAGCCCAGATTTACAACACAACTTTTATGAAGCTTGCCGAAATCAATTCCATTGAAAACCCGGATATTATATTCCCGGGACAGGTGCTTAAAATAACTGAAACAGCACCTGAAAACAATACTCAGACAGATGTTAAAACAGATGAAACTACAAAACCGCAGCAGAGCGAAAGCACAGCTCAACCGGCAGTTGAAACTGTAAATTCATCTGATGAAACCACAGATATTTTCAGTTACATAGACACGGAATTTTCAGAGCAGGTAATGGATAAAATATCCTCTTTAGGCGATAATGAAGATATTGGCAACAGAAGCGCCGGAAGCCCTGCCGAAAAAGAAGCAGCAGATTTTATTTACTCAACAATGAATGATATAGGTCTTTCAAATGTTACAATAGACACATTTATATGTGATAACTGGACATTTGAAAAAGCCAGATTATATTTTGACGAAAACGATTATATATCTCTTGGTAGTTACGCCACAAACCTTATATGTGATATGGAGCCTGTAAGCGTTGTATACTGCGGCAAAGGCACAGCAGCAGACTTTGAAAATGTTGACGTTGAAGGCAAAATTGCATTAATAGAAATTGACCAGTACAACGAATGGTGGATTAATCACCCGGCTTATGAGGCATATCTTAACGGAGCAAAAGCCGTTATTGCTTATAACTATGCCGGCTATGCTCAGTACAGCGATACTACAATAGGTGTGCAGGATATATGCGGACCTGACTATGCTCCTGCTCTTGCCATAAATAAACAGGGCTTTGACCGTTTAAAGAGCCTTATAGACGAAAATGGCGGAGAAGCAACTGTTACACTTGATGTTAAAAGTGTAGTTGAAAAAGACGGCAAATCTCAGAACGTATGGGGAGAAATTCCGGGCAAAAGCGATGAAACAATAATGCTCATTGCTCATTATGACGGATACTTCCATTCAGCTTATGACGATGCATCCGGTGTTGCCACAATATTAGGCATTGCAAAGGCAATTAAAGACAGCGGCTACGAGCCTGAAAAAACTATAAGAATTATATGCCACGGTGCCGAAGAATGGGGCAAATCCGGCACAGAATACGACTGGGCAAAAGGCGCTTATGAGCAGATAACAAATATTCACCCTGAATGGGCAGACACAGCTTTTGCACTTCTTAATGTAGACGGAATGTACCCAATATCCGGCCAGAAAGACTTTGCCATTGCTACAGTATATGAGCTTAACGGCTTCACTCAGGAAGCAATTAAGCCTGTTATGGAAAAATACCCTCAGTACAATGTAGAAGTAAAATCTCCTACATCAACAGGCACAGAGGACTTTGCTTACTCACAGTCAGGCATTGCTGCAATTGTAGCTTCAGACGTGGATTTTGAAAGAAGCAATTATGAACAGAATATTTACCATACATCAATGGACAGCAAAGAATACGGCTATAACCCTGAAGTATTTAAAATGGTTCATGAGTTATTTACAAATATTCTTTTAGAGCTTGATAAAACAGCAATACGTCCGTTAAACTTTACAACAGAGCTTAATGCTTTGGAAGAAAGCCTCAACAAAGACATAACAAACGAAGGCCACAGCATATATGCTTCACTTGAAAATGCAAAAGATGCAGCAGCCCTGCTTGATGAAAAAATTAAAAACGGCGAAATTGAAAACAGTGAGGAATTCAATAAGAAAACAGCCGAGATTTTCCGTGATATAAGACAGAACTTTGTTACATTCACATGGGAAAGTGAAATAGTATTCCCAACAGAGCAGTGCCAGAACAATATTGAAGCTCTTACAGCAGCTATTGAAGCATTAAAAGACGGTAACGGTGATTTGGCTTATGACGAATACCTCTACAATGTAGATTATAACTGGTATGCTTACGATTTCAGCAAAGAAGCTTATGCCTTCCAGTTAAGCAGAATAACAGACAACTCAGTTGGAACATGGGGCAACAGCCTTATAATAAACCCACCTGAAAACCTCTACGATGTAATAAGCTTTTTAGGTGAAAACTACGGAAAAGAAAATGTTGACTATACAGAAGTAATTTCTGTACTTCAGGAAGCTCTTGAAAGACAGTATTCATACCTTGACACTGTTTTAGCTCAGGAGAAAACAAACTTAGACGACTTAACAGAAAAAATGAGTGCTTTAACTGAGTAAAAAATTAACAGCCGGATATATTCCGGCTGTTTTGTTTTACTGTTTTATTTAAATTCTTTTCTATTTAACTTAATTATAATTTTCATAATTACCCAATATATAAATCCGCCTAACATATAAGCAAATATATCATTAACATCTGATGTTGTCTGCCTGTATAAAGGCGTTACATACTCCCAAAATAAACCGCAGAAAAACAAAAATATTTCAATATATAAAATTTTATAAAATCCCATTTTAAAATTATATAATATTATATTGCAGCAGCCTATAAAAGCTGATGCACCTACAATATCTTTAAAATATGAATAAAGAAATATTCTTACTTCCGGTATTGGGACATAATGGCACAATGAAGCGTTTAACTGGCAAATTATAAAGCATATAATACATAGTATTATATTTATTTTTTGATTCATCATAATAATGAGAATATTATTAATGCAATTAAAACGGCAACAATTATCATACACATTGTACCGCAGCCGCATCCGTTATTATTCATTGCAAACACCCCTTTTAATAGTGCAATTCATAAAATTTATAATTCTTTAAACTATAGGCTTTTTACCTGCCGTTCCGGCTTTTCTCGGGTAAGTTTTAGGTACAGGCTTTATTTTTTTAATAACAACGGCACTATGGGTTATGTCGCTGTTTGGAATTGCTATATCAACAACTTTTTCAACACTTCCGCCTAATATCGTTATGGCTTTTTGAGCCTCTGCAAGCTCCTCTGAAACGTCAGGTCCTTTAAGTGATATAAAATATCCTCCTACGGCAACAAAAGGCATACAGTACTCACAAAGGACATTTAAACGGGCAACGGCACGGCTTACACATAAGTCGAACTTTTCTCTGTAAAGAGGATTTCTTCCCCCGTCTTCGGCTCTTGAGTGAACACAGGAAACATTTTCAAGTTTAAGCTCTTTTTTAACTTCTTCAAGAAAATTAATTCTTTTGTTAAGGGAGTCAAGAAGTGTAACTTTTATGTCTCGTCTTGCTATTTTAATAGGTATTCCCGGAAAGCCTGCGCCTGTTCCCACATCAATCATTGATACATTCTTTTTATCAATAAGGGGCAGAACAGAAATACTGTCGGCAAAGTGTTTTATGGCAATGCCTTCTTCATCGGTTATGGCAGTAAGGTTTATTTTTTCGTTCCACTCCAAAAGAAGCTTTTTATAATTTTCAAAGTCGTTAAGAGCTTTTTCGCTTAGCTCAATACCCATTTTTTGGGCACAGTCCTTTAAAATTTCACTTCCGTTCATATTACTCCTCCTTTTCGTTTTTAGAGGTTCTTTTAAGCTGTTCAA
>CALWSS010000151.1 GCA_944384255.1 uncultured Clostridia bacterium | reverse complement strand
ATAACATTCAGCCGAAACCATTATAAAAAAGTTAATCCTTATAGTTCTGCTTATTATCTCGGCCTGAAGAATGTCATCAGCTAAAATTACAGTTCTGTAACTGCCTTTTAAAAAACCGTCTATCTCGTTTTTCATATTTTCGTCGCGGCAGACAATAAGTATTTTATACATCTAACTCACCTCGTGAAACAAATAAATCTTTTAAGAAGAATTTGCAATCTTCTGCATAATTATATCACATTACAGCAAATAATTAAACATAAATTACAAATCGTGCAGGGATATTTTGCCTTTATAAGGCATACTTTTAAACCATGGGAGGGAGAATATGAGTATAAAGGATGAGATTATATTTTCTTCCGGCGGAAGAATACGGGATACATTAAACGAAGTGGCAAATGATGAGTTTGAACAGTTTGAAGAACTGCGTTTTAGGACAGGCAGTCCAGCTTTTGTAAAAAAAAGCAGCGGTGAGTTTTTTATTAATACAAACGGCCGAATAACGAAAAATCCAATTAATAGTTTTGTGCCGGCAAAAGAAGATATTGAAACTTTTATACGGCTTTTAAGCGGTTATTCAGTCTATGCCTTTGAGGAAGAAATAAAAAACGGTTTTATAACGGTTCAAGGCGGCCACAGAATAGGCATAACAGGAAGAACTGTTATAAAAGACGGAAAAATAAGCTCATTAACTGATTTTTCCGGAATAAATATAAGAATATCACACCAGATAAAAGGCTGTGGGAAAAATATTCTGCCGTATATATTTAAAGGCTCACAAGTCCTTAGCACAGTTATTATATCACCGCCGGGAGAGGGTAAAACAACGCTTTTAAGGGATTTAATTCGGCTTTTAAGTATTAACGGCAAAAACGTATCTGTTGCCGATGAGCGTGGAGAAATAGCCGGTTCATTTAACGGCATAGCGGGAAACGACTTAGGTACTCATACGGATATTATGGACGGATGCCCTAAAAATGAAGGCATGCTTATGCTTTTAAGAAGTATGTCACCGGATGTTATTGCTGTGGACGAGCTGGGAGGATATGAGGAAATTCGCTCGGTGGAACTTATATTAACTTCAGGAGTAAGTTTTTTGTGCACCATACACGGAAGCGACATGAAGGATGCCATAAATCGTGCCGGTATGGAAAAAAGCCTGTGCATGGCATATTTTAAACGGTTTATAGAGCTTAAAAGGACTCAAAGTAAAATTAATGCCGTAATACGGGATGAAAGTGGAAGCATTATAGGAAATGAGGCGATAAGATGACATTTAAAATGCTTGGAGCTGTTTTAATAGTTTTTTCAAGCTGGGTAACGGGATTTATTTTTTCAATGAACAGCAGGTACAGGCTGGATGACCTTGAGGAATTAAAAAAGGCTGTTACTTTGTTTATTAACGATGCCGTAAACATAAGCATGCCATTGGGCAGTGTTTTTGAGGATATATCAAAAAGAATTAACGGCTCAATGTCCAAAATTTTTTATGACGCTTCGGTTATAGCCGAAAAAAAGGCCGAAAAAAATGCAGAGGATATATTTAAAAAAGCCATAGACATTAATTCAAAAAGTTTGTACTTCCAATGGGATGATATGGAATTATTATATACTTTTGCCAAAAATCTTGACTGTCCTTTTAAAAATCAGCAGAAAGACAATGCTCTTTTACTTATAGATAATATTAAAGCTATTGAAGATGAAGTGCGACAGAAATCGCAGAAGGAACGAAAACTGTATAATTCCGCCGGTGTTTTATGCGGAATACTTATCAGTGTAATTTTATTTTAAAGGAGAGATACGGTATGGACATAAGTATAGTTTTTCAAATAGCGGCTGTAGGCATTCTTGTAGCGGTGCTAAATCAGGTTTTAATAAGGGCCGGCAGAGAGGAGCAGGCAATGCTTACAACTCTTGCCGGGCTTGTAGTTGTTTTATTTTGGGTAATTCAGTACATAAACAGGCTTTTTGCCACTGTGCAGACTCTTTTTAACCTGTAAGAAAGCAGGTGCTTTAATGGAGATTTTTAAAATAGTTGCAGTAGCCGCTTCCGGCACTGTGCTTGCTGTAACACTTAAAAAAGAAAGCCCTCAACTGGCAATGGCCGTAAGCGTTATAACGGGAATTGTAATATTTTTGCAGCTTTTCGGATACTTTGCCAATATAATTTCACAGCTTTACAATATGACTGCTTTAAGCGGAATTAAATCGGAATATGTTTCAATAATACTTAAAGTTACAGGCATAGCATACATAACCCAGATAGGCTCAGAAATTTGCAAAGACGCCGGTGAAAGCGCCATAGGCACTAAAATTGAAATAGCCGGCAAAGTTTTAATTGCCGCAGCCTGTCTGCCTTTGGTAACTACGCTTTTTGGGACGGTGATGGATTTGCTATGACAAGAAAACTTTTACTTATTACATTAAAAGCGGCTGTAATTTTTCTGTTTATACTGGCTCTGTGTCCTAATAATGTTAAGGCTCAGGAAGTAGATAATAACGGTAATTACAGAATTGAGGATTATATGAATTTTGATACTTCAAAAGCCGATGAGGCGGCGGGATATACCCAAGGATTGGGTATTAAAGAAACCGCCGCACAGTTTTTAAACGGCAATTTTTCGTTTATGGATTTATTGGATACTGTTTTAGGTGGGCTGTTTTCTGATATTTCAAAACAGACAGGCAATATAAAAAAGATAACGGCACTTATTATAGTCTGTGGTTTGCTTAAGAGCATAAGCTCATCTTTAGGCAGCAAGGAAGTTAATGATTTATGCTTTTTTGTGTGCTATTCAGTAATTATATACATAATTATGACATCGTTTATTGAAGAAACCGTTCTTGTTAAAGAAAACATTCAGCGCTTTGCCAAAGTAAATACTGCCATGGTTCCAGTGTTTGTTACCATAAGCGCCATGACGGGAAGAGCCATTTCGGCGGCAGCACTTTCTTCGGCTGTAATACTTTTTTCGTCTGTTGTGTCAACTTTTTTATGCAGTGTTTTTATGCCTGTTATAACTGCTGCGGCTGGGCTTGAAATGGTTAACAATATTTTTGAGGAGGACATGTTCTCATCTTTGCTTGATTTTATAAAATACATACTGAGCATGAGCCTTAAAATACTTGGTATTGCTTTTACAACAGTTATTTCTTTTCAAAGGCTGGGAACAACGGCGGCGTCAACATTGGCCGTAAAAGCTGCAAAAAATGCCGTTAACTGTGTGCCGGTAGTAGGCGACATACTTTCTTCATCAGCTCAAACGGTAGCAGATGCCGGAGCAGCTGTTGGTAATGCTGTGGCAGCTTCATGTGCAGTAGCTGCTGTAATTTTGTCTGCTGCACCTGTTTTAAGGCTTGCAGTTGTGCTTATTGCTTTTAAATTAACGGCGGCTTTAACAGAGCCTGCCGGAGAAAAGCGCATTACAAAAACTCTTAACAGTGTAGGTGACTATACAGCCATACTTATAGGTGCTGTTTTTTTATCGGCTATTATGTTTGTATTTTCAGCCGTAATATTGGCGGCTTCATTTTAGGAGATAAACGGAATGATTGAGGCAATTAGAGCATATATAAAAACCATAGCGGAATTTTTGTTTTTCGTTATGGTAATAAGGCTTGTATCAACGGAAAAAAGTCGAAAGTACATAAATTTCGCTTCCGGTATAATTCTGCTTCTTATATCTTTCGGGCCTGTTATAGATATTATTTCACAAGGAGAAACGTATGCCGGAGATTTTGTAAACAGTTCTTTGCCAAGTTATGGCACAACGGAGCAGTATTCGGAAAACGAGGCTTTTGACATGGTATTTCAAAATGAGCTGGAACAGAGCGTGAAGGAATATGTTGAGAGTTTGGGTTTTGAATGTTTAGAGGCCAAAGTTGAAATAGGAGATGATTTTTACTCCACCGGAAGCATTAAAAGCATTGAAATTACAGTAAAAAACGGCGAAGGAGCTGATGCGGCTGATTCATATTTAAAAAGCAGGTACGGTGCTGAGCGTGTTGAGATAATATACAAATGAAAGTGGAGGAATTAAATTTGGATACACTGCCTATTAAAAATTTGCTTAGAAACGCTAAATTAAAAAAGTATATGGCTGTTGTTTTTGCAGGAGGCATTGTTCTTATGGCTTTTGCAGATAAAATACAAAAGCCGCCGTCAGAAGGAG
>CALWSS010000150.1 GCA_944384255.1 uncultured Clostridia bacterium | reverse complement strand
TTCAAACAGGAGCTTGTGGACTATCTTGACTATTACAACAATAGACGTATTAAGACAAAGCTAAAGGGCTTGTCACCTGCTCTTTACAGGAAACTAGCCCTTATGGCTTCTTGAACAATTTTTACTTCAAAATATTGTCTAACTTTTTGGGTTCAGTTCATTATGAACGGCTTTTTATAATCGAGGTGACAAGACTCGAACTTGCGGCCTCTGCGTCCCGAACGCAGCGCTCTACCACCTGAGCCACACCTCGGCAACAATATTATTTTAATTAATTAACTTTTAAAAGTCAAGAGCAATGTAAAATTTATGAAAACAGAAAATTACAGGGCAAAAATTTATATTGAGCCCTGTAATTTTAATTGTTAAAAAAATATCTTTTATTTGATGTTATTATTCAAACTCAAGCTTTCCTAAATAGCCGTCCATGTCAATACCATACTCGTTGCATATAGTACGCATTTCTTTTATTGTGTTTTCGTTTACAGGTATGCCTTCTTTAAGCATTCTTGCATAGGCTTCAACTTCTTTTTCACCATGTGTGTAAATTCTCGGCTGTCCCTCGGCTTTTGGGGACTCTCTGAGTTCTTCAAGGAAAGCTGAAAAATGCTTTTTGATTTCTTCCGGGTCACCGAAAAGGTTAGGGTTAATAGCAGCAAAACCGTGGCATGTGCCGCCTGTGGAGCCTATATGTGTATGGTTTGATGTAAGACCCATTGAAAGTATTGATGAGAATATTTCAGCTATCATGCCATAGCCGTAGCCCTTGTGTCCGCCATATTTTTCTGTTGAGCCGCCTAAAGGCAGTATACCGCCGCCGTTTTTCTCGTTTATGTTTTTAAGTATATCCGGTGCGTCTGTGCTTGGATAGCCTTTTGAGTTAAGTGTCCAGCCTTCAGGAAGTTCTTCACCTTTTTTGTTGTAAACTTCAACTTTTCCTCTTGTAACAACTGTTGTTGAAGCGTCAAAGAAAAAGTCATAAGGCTCAGCCGGCATTGCTATGGCAATAGGGTTTGAACCAAGCATAGCCATTCTGCCGTAAGTAGGCACCATTATAGCTTCGCTGTTTGTAACGGAAAAGCCTATAAGGCCTTCTTTGCAGGCCATTTTAGCGTAGTATCCAGCAATTCCGTAGTGGTTTGAATTTCTTACTGTAACAATGCCTATGCCGCTTTTTTTGGCTTTTTCAATGGCTTTGTTCATGGCAAAGTGTCCAACAAGCTGGCCTACACCAAAGTGGTTATCTATGACGGCACTAAGAGGTGTTTCGTGAACAACTTCCCATTTTGAGTCCATGTGTATACGGCCGTTTTTAATTGTTTTATAGTAAAGCACCATTCTTTGAACACCGTGGGACTCTATTCCATACATGTCACTTGTAAGAAGCACGTCTGTTATAATAGCTGCCTCATCTGGTGTAAAGCCCATTTTCTGAAAAACTGCGTTAGAAAATGTCTTCATTTTTTCATACTGAATTCTAACGTAACCCATAAATACCCTCCTGTAAATATATAGAACTTTAATTAATTTTTAACAAACTTATTGACTCATTATGTCAATTATACTACAATGTATACCGTGTGCAAAGGTTTTTTATGTTTTTTTGTTTTAGTGAGTGTGTTTTATGGGGGTAAATGAATATGGAAAACTCTAAACTGAGGGGCTACAAGTGGATATACCTTGTTATAGCCCTTATAGCCTTGTCCGGTATTGTATTGGGTGACTACAGGACTATTCCTGCCGGGTTAAAAACGATATATTTCCACCCGGCTCTGCTTATTACGGATTATGTGGCTCTTGTAGGCCCGGCGGCGGCTTTTTTGAATGTAGCCCTTGTTACTTTCTTTTCGGCACTTTTAATGCAGATCAATAAATTCCCGGTAAACGGAAAGTATTTCCATGTATTGGGTCTTATGGCGGGATTCGCATTTTTCGGTAAAAATATATACACTATGTGGTATATACTTCTGGGTACATGGATACTGAGCAAGGTTAAAAGAGAAAAGTTTTCCAAATACCTTACAAGCGGACTTCTGGCAGATTCCCTTGGCCCTATGGTAGCTGTTGCTTATTTATGGCACGGGGGATATTACTGGCCGGACTATCTGGTTGCAATACTGGTAGGTATAGCAATAGGTTTTGTTGTGCCTCTTGTAGCTGAGCACACATTCGTAGTATTAAAAGGCTTAAGCCTTTATAACGTAGGCTGTACAGTTGGTTTTGTGGCAATAGCTTTTGTGCCTATTGAGCAGGCTTTTAATATTTCTTTTGAAAGTGAAGGCTGCTGGGCAGAAGGCAGGCCTTTAGGCTTTATAATACTTATGTATGCTATTGCAGTAGGCTTTGTATTGGCGGGATACCTTAAAGACAGGGAACATTCTTTTAAAAACTACAGAAATCTTTTAAAACGCCCTGGAAACGGCAAGTATAACTTTGCCGAGCTTGACGGCATGGGTGCCGTTTTAATTAACATGGGTGTAAATACTTTTATTTGTACTACATATTTGCTTTTAATAGGCGGAGATTTAGCTGGAGGAACAATAGGGCCTATATTTACTGTTATAGGCTTTTCGGCTCAGGGCAAGCATGCCAAAAACATAGTGCCTATTATTTTAGGCTGTTTTATAGGCTCTGTTATAAGCCCGACGGCTTCACCGACAACTCATGGTGTGCAGATGGGTACTTTCCTTGGCACAACACTTGCTCCTATGGCCGGAACTTACGGACCTATAGCCGGTATTATAACAGGTGCTCTGCACTGCTATGCCGTACTTAAAACAGGCAACTGCTATGCCGCTGCCAACCTTTACAACAACGGTTTTTGCGGAGCTGTTGTAATGACTGTTTTATATCCAGTTTTCAGGCATTTCTTTAAAGAAAACACTTACGATGCGCCTTCTCCAAGCATGGCACAAAGAAGTGACAGCACAGGCGGAAGAGGAGAAACAGTGCTCAAATAAGAATAAAATAGTATAAAAATTTCTTAAGTAAATTTTGAATTTTGCTATTGACATAGAAAATTTTGTATGCTAACATCATTAGCAACAAATAAATTACTTTTACAACACTGTGATGAGGAATAGTAAGTTTAGGAAGCTTTTAAGAGAGACGCCGGCTGGTGTAAGGCGTTAGGCCGAACAAACTGAACTCGCCTTGGAGTGTTCCGCTGAAAGTAGGGTATTGCCTGAGGATAGGACGGAACGGAAGCCGACCGTTACAGCGGCAGGATATCGGTTTAACCTGTATCTGAAAGAGTGTATTCCATTAGGAATAAATTAGAGTGGTACCACGGAAGCTTAGGCCTTCGTCTCTGACAAACAGAGATGAAGGCTTTTTTGTTGTATTAACCGTCTGATTGGCCATAAGACGTAATTTTCCGTGAAAACAAACTTTGTTGTAAGAGTATAAAATAATAGATAATCTATAACAAAGGAGACTGAAAATTATGATGAATTATACTAAATACAGACCATACCCAACAATGAATATGCCAAACAGAAAATGGCCGGATGCCGTAATTAAAAAAGCACCTATCTGGTGCAGTGTTGACTTAAGAGACGGCAACCAGTCACTTGAAATACCAATGAGCCTTGAAGAAAAAATCAAGTTTTTCAAATTCCTTGTAAAAACCGGTTTTAAAGAGATAGAAATAGGTTTCCCGGCAGCCAGTGATACAGAGTTTGAGTTTGCCAGATACCTTATAGAAAACAATATGATACCTGATGATGTTACAGTTCAGGTTCTTACACAGTCAAGACCACATATTATCAAAAAAACATTTCAGGCATTAAGAGGCGTAAGAAGAGCTATTGTTCATCTTTACAATTCCACATCAACTTTACAGAGAGATGTTGTATTTAATGCCACAATGGAGCAGACAACAGCCCTTGCCGTATCAGGAGCAAAGCTTTTACAGGAAGAAGCAGACAAACAGCCAGAAAGCGAATTTGTTTTCCAGTATTCACCTGAAAGCTTTACAGGGACAGAAACACCTTATGCCGTTGAAATATGCAACGCCGTAATTGATGTTTGGAAACCTACACCGGATAAAAAAATAATAATCAACCTTCCTTCTACAGTTGAAATGGCAACAGCCAATGTTTATGCTGACCAGATTGAATATTGCTGTGAACATCTTAAATGCCGTGACAGCATTATAGTAAGCCTTCATGCTCATAACGACAGAGGCTTAGCTATTGCCGAAACAGAGCTGGGAATTATGGCAGGAGCCGACAGAGTTGAGGGCACACTTTTCGGTAACGGTGAAAGAACAGGCAATACAGACATTATGACTGTAGCCATGAACCTTTTCACACAGGGTATTGACCCAGAGCTTGATTTTTCAGATATAGACGAAGCCGTAAGAGTATATGAAAAATATACAAGAATGACAGTTCATCCAAGACACCCTTATGCAGGAGCTCTTGTTTACACAGCTTTCTCAGGCTCACATCAGGACGCTATAAGAAAAGGCATGGAAAGAATGAAAGAGCATCCTGACAGATGGGAAGTTCCTTATCTTCATATCGATCCTAAAGATGTTGGAAGAACATACGACCCTATTGTACGTATAAACAGCCAGTCAGGAAAAGGTGGAGTTGCATTTATTTTGGAACAGAATTTTGGTTTATACCTTCCAAAGGCTTTCCAGCAGCACTTCAGTCTTGTTATTACAAAGCTTTCTGATGTAAAGCATAAAGATGTAGAGCCACAGGTTATATTCGACCAGTTTAATAAAGAATATGTAAATATTACAGAGCCAGTTAAACTTATAAGCTACAAAGAAAGAGCTACAGGCAACGATGAAGAAGTAGCTGTTGAGGCTGTTATTACAGACAACGGCACAGAAAAAACAATTAACGGAGTAGGAAACGGTATTATAGATGCTTTCTGCCACGCTATGGTTAAATATATAGGAATTAATTTCGAGATTGTAAACTACAGCGAACATTCAATGGAATATGGTACAAAATCAAGAGCCATTTCTTACATACAGCTTTCAACAGATAAAGGCGGAGTATTCTACGGCGCCGGAATTAGCAGCAATATTACAGAGTCATCATTAAGAGCAGTTGTAAGTGCGGCAAATAAAATTTTAGCTGAATAAGGGGGAAATTAAAAATGGGAATGACAATGACACAGAAAATATTGGCAGCACATGCCGGTCTTGATACTGTAAGAGCCGGTCAGCTTATAGAAGCCAATCTTGATATTGTAATGGGCAACGATATTACAACAGCCGTAGCTGTTAAAGAGTTTGCCAAAACAGGCGCTAAAAGCGTTTTTGATAAAGAAAAGGTCGTTATAGTTCTTGACCATTTTACTCCTAACAAAGATATTAAGGCTGCAGAACAGTGCAAATGCTCAAGACAGTTTGCCAACGAAATGGAAGTTAAAAACTTTTTCGATGTAGGCCAGATGGGTATTGAACATGCACTTCTTCCTGAAAAAGGTATTGTATCCTGCGGTCAGGTTATAATTGGTGCTGACTCACATACTTGCACATACGGTGCCCTTGGTGCTTTTTCAACAGGTGTTGGAAGCACAGACATGGCAATAGGTATGGCAACAGGCAAAGCATGGTTTAAAGTTCCGGCTGCTATTAAGTTTGTTCTTACAGGAAAACCTGCTAAATGGGTAAGCGGAAAAGATATTATTTTACATATTATAGGTAAAATTGGCGTTGACGGTGCTTTATATAAATCAATGGAATTTGTAGGCGACGGCATAAGCTATCTTTCAATGGACGACAGATTTAC
The DNA here is from genome assembly GCA_944384255.1 of uncultured Clostridia bacterium. Classification (GTDB taxonomy): domain Bacteria; phylum Bacillota; class Clostridia; order Lachnospirales; family Anaerotignaceae; genus Neoanaerotignum_A. Next base: position 246 of record CALWSS010000150.1, on the reverse strand, counting down.
AATGGCTAATATGGCTATTGAGGCAGGTGCTAAAAACGGCATTTTCCCTGCTGACGAAAAAGCTGTTGCTTATGCAAAAGAGCACGGAGCAAAAGAGCCTGTTGTTTACACAGCCGATGATGACGCTGTTTATGACGAGGTTATAACAATAGATTTAAGTAAATTAAGACCTACAATTTCTTATCCACACCTTCCGGAAAACACAAAAACAATTGATGAGGCTGTAAAAGACCACGTTAAAATTGA
>CALWSS010000149.1 GCA_944384255.1 uncultured Clostridia bacterium | reverse complement strand
TAGACTCTTTAATTCTGTCAGTTGTAGGCCTTGTAGCTAAGCCTTCCGGCGATTTTAGCTTACAGCCTCTTGAAATACCAGATATAACTCTCATTGAGTCCTCCAAAACCATAATCAACACATAAATATAATAAATTATATCAGACCGTAAAGTAAAAAACAATACTTCTATTATTTACAGCAGAACTTTTTGTACCAAATTTTTATTAAACAATGTAAAATTATCGGTAAAAATAAGTAATAAACAGTTAAATTCCAATTCTTTGGCTGTTTAAAAAAAGTGAGTCTATTTTTTCTGAAAGAAGTCTGTATTCAGGCAAATTACTCCAATCTTTCACTCTGTTAAGCTCTTTAGCCGCATTTTGTGAAAGAGAAAGCATGTCGGCATCTTTATAAAGATTTGCTATTTTAAGCTGCGGAAGTCCGTGCTGTCTTGTGCCGAAAAACTCTCCCGGGCCTCTGAGCTTTAAGTCAGTTTCGGAAATTTCAAAACCGTCATTTGTCTTTTGCATTACTTTCATTCGCTCTTTTGTAATCTGGCTTTTAGAGTCCGTAACTAAAATACAGTATGACTGGTATTTTCCTCTGCCTACACGTCCTCTGAGCTGGTGAAGCTGAGAAAGGCCAAATCTTTCAGCATTTTCAATAAGCATAATTGTGGCATTAGGCACATTAATGCCAACTTCAATAACAGTTGTTGAAATTAAAATCTGAATTTTATTTGCAGCAAAATCACTCATAATGGCATCTTTTTCTTCAGGCCTCATTTTGCCATGCAAAACAGATACATTTAAACCTTTAAAATCTGTTTGAGATACCTCATCAATCATTGTTTCTACAGCTTTAGCCTCTATAGCGTCGCTTTCTTCTATCATAGGACAGACCATGTATGCCTGCCGGCCTTTTTCCACTTCTTTTCGTATAAAAGCATAAGCCCTTTTGTGGTATGAACTGTTAACTGCATAAGTTAGTATTTCCTCTCTGCCCGGCGGAAGCTCGTCTATAACAGATACATCAAGGTCACCGTATAATATAAGAGCCAGTGTTCTTGGAATAGGAGTAGCCGTCATAACAAGTACATGGGCATTAGCGCCTTTTTCTGCCAATACATTTCTCTGCTTAACACCAAAACGGTGCTGTTCGTCAGTTATAACAAGAGCAAGATTTTTAAACTCAACATCCTTTTGTATAATGGCATGAGTGCCTATAACCATCTTGGTTTTGCCGCTTAATATGCCTTCTTTGGCCATGTCTTTTTCTTTTTTCTTTAAAGAACCTTTCAAAAGACAAACTTCAATGCCGAATTTTTGAAAAAAAGCACTGAAAGCCTCATAATGCTGACTTGCCAAAACCTCCGTAGGAGCCATTAAAGCTGCCTGATACCCGTTTTTAACAGCCATTAAACAAGCTGCCATAGCAACGGCTGTTTTTCCGCTTCCCACATCGCCTTGTATAAGCCTGTTCATAAGAGTACCTTTTGTCACATCATTAATTATTTCTTCAGTTACTTTTTTCTGGGCATTTGTAAATTCAAAACCCAAAGCCTTTTGAGTTTCTTCCAAAACATTATGGCATTTAAAAATTATGCCGCCATTTCTCTTATTTGTACCTTTAAGCTTAAAAAGTGCCATTTGAAGTATAAAAAGCTCATCAAAAACAAGTCTTTTTCGGGCTATAAAAAAGCTGTCTGAGTTTTCAGGAAAATGTATGTTGCTTATGGCAAAATTTCTTTCACAAAGACAGTATTTTTTTCTTATATCCAAAGGCATAAAATCAGGAAGCTGTGTTTTAACGCTGTCTAATGTTTTTTTAACAAGAGCTCTTATAACTTTTTGGCTTATACCGGCTGTTAAATGATAAACAGGCACTATTCTGCCTGCACCTAATATTTCTTCACTTTCGGCCTTTTCAAACTCCGGCGAAACAATCTCTCTGCGGCCGTTTTTTTTACGATATATGCCTGTAAATATGTATCTTTCGTCTTTTTTTAAAGCATTTTTCAAAAAAGCCTGATTATACCACACAGCATTAATTTTTCCCGTTTCATCGCTTAAACGTACTTTTGTAATTGACATTTTGCCTATATGCACATTTTCCGGCACATTATCGACCCAAGCAAAAAAAGTGTTTTCTTCTTCCTCAATAAGCTGGTCTATTTTTCGTACAGTGCTCCTGTCTTCATAATCCCTCGGGAAATACTCCACAATATCCTCAACAGTAAATATCCCCAAGTTATTAAGAAGCTGGGCCTTTTTATCTCCGATACCTTTTATGGCTGTAATAGGCTCATTAAGCAGCATAACTAAAAATCCTCCAAACCATGTATTAATACAAGTTAAACAATATACTTTAAAATCAATTAAGGGCATCGGCAAAAACCGACACCCTTAAATTACAGATATAATTATTCTACAGAAATAAGATAGTAGTAAAGCGGCTGTCCGCCGTAATGCAGTTCAACCTCACAGTGGTCAAACTCCGTTTCAACATATTCCTTAATTTTTTCGGCATCGCTTTCATTAACATCTTCACCGTAGTATATTGTTACTACCTCGGCATCATCGTCAACAGAAGATTTTATTAATTCTTCTGTACATTTGGCAACTTCATTTTCAACAGAAACTATACTGCTTTCCAACATGCCTATAAAGTCGCCTTCATGAATTTCTTTGCCGTCTAAAACAGTATCTCTAACAGCAAATGTAACACTTAAAGTTTTAATATATTCCATGCCTTCTTCCATTGACTCTTTGATTTCTTCATCTGTCATAGAATCATCGTAGTTAAGCATGGCCGAAATGCCTTCCGGCACACTTTTGGTGCCTATAACAATAATATTTTTATCCTTAGTAAGCTTTGCCGCCTGCTGAGATGCCAAAATTATATTTTTATTGTTAGGCAGTACAAAAATCGTTTCAGCATTTACTTTGTCAATGGCTTTTAAAATATCCTCCGTACTCGGATTCATAGTTTGTCCGCCTGTTATAACATAGTCTACACCTATATTCTTAAAAATTTCGTCAAATCCGCTGCCGGCTGAAACACTTATGAAGCCTCTTTTTTTAGGCTCTGACTTTTCTTCATTTTTACTTGCAGAATTTGAGAAATCAATTTTATTTGTATGCTGAATTCTCATATTGTCTATTTTCAGTCCGTTAAGAGCACCCATTTTAAGAGCCTTTTCTATAACTAAGCCCGGGTGATTTGTGTGTACATGCACTTTGATAACTTCATCATCGGATACAAGCATAAGAGAATCACCCATAGAAAGTAAAAACTCTTTTAAGTCATCAAGCTCTTTTTCAGATGCATTTGGTTTGAGTATGAAAAATTCAGTGCAGTAACCAAACTTAATGTCTTCGGCTTTAACTGTTGATAAAGCGCTTATATCAATATTTTCAGTACTTTCTGTATTTTTGTTTTCTGTATTTAAAACAGCATCAGAACCGCTTTTTAAGTTGTAAAGTGCTCCTTTAAGTATGAACAAAAGGCCTTTGCCGCCTGCATCAACAACACCTGCTTCTTTTAATGCCGGAAGCATGTCCGTTGTTTTAAGCAGTGTTTCGTCAGCCTCTTTAATTACATACTCCAAAAAGTCCTCAATATCATCTGTTTCAAGACATGCATTTTGAGATGCCTGAGCGCAGGAAGAAGCCACTGTAAGTATTGTACCTTCTTTAGGCTTCATAACTGCTTTATAGGCCGTTTGAGCCGCCTTCTGAAATGCTTCTGATAAACCAACAGTGTCAATCTCGTCTTTGCCGTTAACTGCCTTTGAAAAACCTCTTATAAGCTGAGAGAGTATAACGCCCGAATTTCCTCTTGCACCTCTTAAAGCTCCACTGGCACAGACTGAAGCTATGTCTGAAATGCTCTCTGACATATTCTTTTCAGCTTCTTTAGCCGCCGAAATAATAGTTAATGACATATTTGTTCCTGTATCACCGTCAGGCACAGGAAAAACATTAAGAGAATCAACTAACTGCTTATTTTTGCTCAGCTCATTAGCGCCGGCTATAATCAGCCTGCGTAGAATATGACCGTTAATGCTTTTAAGCCCCACTTAAACTTCCTCCTCAATCAGCTGTCGACTCTTACGCCTTCAACAAATACATTTATTTTGTCTGTTTTAATATCAAAACAATCCTCTATTTTGAACTTTACTGTATTTATTATATTGTCTGCAATAGCTGAGATATTTGTTCCGTATTCCACAATAATATGAAAATCAAGGCTTAAAGTGCCTTCCTCATCGTTAACATAAACTTTAATGCCTTTTGTAAGGCTTTCAACTTTAAGAAGCTGGAATAAACCGTCTTTCATATTTTTAGCGGCCATTCCCACAATTCCGTAGCAATCCATAGCTGCACAGCCTGCAACTCTGGCTATAACTTCTTCTTCTATAGATATAGTGCCTAAATTTGTTTCAATTTTAGCTGACATATTATCCCCTCCTGCAAAAATATTGCGGTGCTGTTATGTTTTTAATTATAAATGGATAGCTTTGCAATCTGCATTATTTTTTAATCCATACTTGGTTTTAGTTTATCACAAATTATAAGAAATTAAAAGAGCAGTCAAAAATAAGTTAAAAAATTTAAGAAAATATTGTTTTTTTACTTGCCAAAATCTATTCTTTCTGATAGAATAATATCGTTATGTCATGGATAGAATTTAAGGAGGTGCAAGTAATGGCAAAATGTGAAATCTGCGAGAAAACTATGCAGACAGGTCATAGAATAAGCATTAACCGTAGCCAGGTCAGCAGACGTGCTAATAAGACTTGGAAAGCTAATGTCAAGAAAGTAAAAATCAATGACAACGGTACTATCAGATCTATATACATTTGTACAAGATGTCTTCGTTCAGGTAAAGTTACTCGCGCCATTTGATTATACAAACTTGCTCCCGTTTTTAACGGGAGTTTTTTTTTCAACATCTTCTTATTATAATATAAATACCAACTGCAACAAGAGCAGCAGCAGCTAAAAATCCCCACCATGGGAAAAACTCAACTATAAGCATACCTGTCCCAACGGAAACAAGTATTACTCCAATAAGTCTAAATTCCATATACATTCCCCCACATCTATTATATTCATTATTTTTTATTTAGAGCACAAAAAAAGCGCCTAAAGCTAAATAAAGCTTTAAACGCATTTTTTACTCTTTTTTACTCTCAGTCATGACATTTCATAACATACAAATAACCGCTTTTTATTTCAACCTCTGCTCTGTCAGAAAGCATTACGTTGCTTACTGCCAAAAGCCGGCTGCCGAAATACAATGTGGCATCATTAAGGGGATATTCCAGATTATACGTTGTAACACCTGTTACTTCCTGAGTCATAGGCACAAGTGAAACAATATCTCCTGCCTTGCCTTCTATTACAGTTTTCTTATTAATAAGCCATACTTCGTTGTTTTCATTAACTATTTTGGCTTTTATTCCTTTTTCCAAAAGATTAAATAAAAGCTGTAAATTAGCTAAAGTGTGGTCCATACGGCTTCCAATGCCGGCAGTAATTATTATTTCGTCACAACCGGCATTAATTGCTTCTTCAAGGCCAAGCTCCATGTCTGTTTCGTCTTTTTTACACGGATATTGTTTTATTGTTATATTTTTACTTTTATAATATTTTAAAGTATTCTCATCTACAGAGTCAAAGTCGCCTACTATAACATTAGGTGTAATGCCAAGCTCTTTGGCATGTTTCATTCCTGCGTCACAGCAGACAATAAAACTGTTTTCAATATATTTTTGGCAAAATGAATAGTCTTTTATGTCTGCACCGCCAAAAACAAAAGCTCTCATTATTACTCATACTCCCTGATTATATTCATAAACTTAGCTACAGCCTCACCCGGATTTTCAGCACCAAAAACAGCTGAGCCGGCTACAATGCTGTCAGCTCCTGCCTCAAGAACCTGACGTAAGTTATTTAAACTTACTCCGCCGTCAATCTGTATATCAAAATTAAGCTTTCTTTCTTTCCTTGCTTTAACAAGTGCCGGTATTTTGTTTAATGCTTCCGGTATGAACTTCTGTCCGCTAAAACCCGGATAAACAGTCATTACAAGCACCATGTCAACCTTATCAAGCACGGAAGCTACAGCCTCGACCGGTGTGTCAGGCTTAACTGTAACACCTGCCTTACAGCCAAGGGAATGTATTTTGTCGATTATCTTTCCAAGGTCTGTGCAAGCTTCAAAATGCACGTTTAATATATCTGCTCCGGCAGAAGCAAAGTCTGCAATATAATTTTCAGGGTTTTCTATCATAAGATGAACATCAAAAACCAAGTCAGTAACTTTTCTTATGCTTCTTAAAACAGGTGCTCCAAAAGTGATATTAGGCACAAAATGTCCGTCCATAATATCAAGATGAATATACTGTGCACCTGCGTTTTTAACAGTTGCCAGTTCTTCGGCTAATTTTGAAAAATCAGCTGACAAAAGCGACGGTGATAAAGTTTTCACTTATTATCTCTTCCTTTCTTGGTAAATTTCGTTTATTTCGTTGTAAAGGGCTACATATTTTTCATATCTTACAGGATTTATATCTTTTCCAACATGCTCTTTTACACAGCAGTCAGGCTCATTAATATGGACACATGAAGAGAAACGGCAGTTATTATAATACTGCCTAAACTCCGGAAAATACTCCTGCAATTTCTTAGGCTCTATATTGTCAAGATACAAAGATGTAAATCCCGGCGAATCCACAATAAAGCTGTTGTCAAATAGCTCCATTAATTCAGCATGTCTTGTTGTATGCCGGCCCCTTTCAATTTTTCTGCTTATTTCTCCTGTTTCAAGTGAAAAATTTGGATTAAGGCAATTAATTAAACTGCTTTTGCCTGCTCCGGAAGGTCCAGCTACAACAGATATTTTGTTTTGCACACATTTTTTTAATTCGTCTATATTAATTTTTTCATGAGCCGATACAGGAATTACCCTGTACCCTGCCTCAGTATATAAATTACTGTATTTTTCAAAATCACGGTTTTTGTCCAGGTCTATTTTGTTAATACATATAGTAATTTCAAGCTTTTGCTCTTCAGCCAAAATAAGAAATCTGTCAAGCAAATCAGGATTAAACTGTGGACTTACAGCGGCAAATATTATAAGCGCTTGGTCAACATTAGCCACTTTAGGCCGTATAAGCTGATTTTTCCTTGGTTTAATCACATCAAGACTGCCTTTTTTATTTTCCTCATCCAAAACACTTATCTGGACATAGTCCCCAACTGTTGGTGTAATTTTTTCTTTGCGGAATTTACCACGGGCGCGGCATTCGTAAATGCCGCTTTGTGTATTTATATAATAAAACCCGCCTATTCCTTTAATAATAGTACCGTCAAGCATTAATTGCCCTCCGAGAAATTAACATTCTGGCTCCACTGATATACATTATCTATATAAAGCTGAATTTCAGCCTGGCCAGTGCCTTTTATGCTTACTGTAAATGGGAAATCCGAAAGCGGCCTCTTATCATCGTAAGCCACTTCAACTGAGCTTCCGTTTATTATTTTCAAAATCTTAACTGGTATGCTGTTTATATCTGTATAAGAAGCCGGTGCCTCAACAGTAAATGTAAGAGTCTTTTCTGTTTCAGCCGGTTCCTGAGTTTGGGTATTACCGGTATCGCCTGAGTTATCAGTTGTTCCAGAAGGTTCTGTTGTTTCAGGCTCTTCCGGCTGTTCAGTAACGCCTTTGCTTATTTCAAAGTTAATTGTTGAGTCTTTTGCAACCTCACTGCCTGAAGCAAGTGACTGGCCTGTTACCTCATCTTTCGGCTTATCAGAATCAACAGAACTTATAGAACCAAGCTTAAGGCCTGCCGCACTAAGCTCTGATTTTACAGTTGAAATATCTTTTCCAACAAAGTTCGGAACAACAACATTAACATCTTCAGGGCCCTTGCTTACAGTAAGTACAATTTTAACTGTAGAATCCATTTCTGTCTGTGCCGCCGGGGACTGCTCCATAACTATGCCTTCTTGTATAGAATCACTAAACTCATACTGCACTTCCGGCTTTTGTCCACCCAGAGATGTAATCATTTCAATAGCTTTGTCTTTTTCTTCATATACAACATTAGGCATTGTAAATGTTTTCTGTCCAAGACTTACGGCAACATCTATAACCTGACCTTCTGCAACCATAGTGCCTGCCTCAGGTGACTGTGTAATAATAGTGTTTTCGTCATAATCACTGTAATCCTGTTCAGCAACATTAATTTTAAGACCAAGTTTTTCTGCTTCTTCCTGTGCTTTTTCAAGAGTATATCTCTCAAAATTAGGCACTTCAATATCCCCTTCGGTTACTTCCTGAGAAGATGAGCTGTTTCCGCTTGGTATAACGCCTTGGCCAGCAAGGAATTTAGCTCCGAAAAAGCTTATTATTCCAATTATAACAAGGGCTGTTATAACAGCGGCAATAATAGTTTTCTTTTCTTTTTGCTTATAGTACTCGTCATCTTCCTCATCATAATAATCGTCATCATAATTTTGAGGGGCCTTTTTGTATGTTTTAACATCGTTTTGTTTGCGTTTTGACCTTGATTTCAACGAATAATCAATCTCCTCATCATCGTTATTGTCATAAGAATCGTCCTGATAGTCATCATCTTCATAGTCATCATCTTTGGAAATAACAATTTTTTTGTTATATTCTTCAAATTTATCTGATGCATCTTTAGCGAAGCTTTTCTTCTTATTACCAGGATTACCCGGAATTTCAATTTTAATTCCGTCATCTTCCGGCTCACTTTGTTTGGCAAAATTAGGCACTTTAAGTTCTTCAACATTATCTTTATTATGCACTACTTCTGCCGGAGCAATATTTTCAGCTACATTTCCGGCTGCATCTTTTATGGAAACCTCGTCTTTTGCCACGTTTGTAACTTTATCATTGTTCTTTTGAAGTGATGTCTTTTCAGCTAATGCTAATTTTAAATCTGAAAGAAGGTCTTCGCTTGAGTCATACCTGTCATCTTTTTTCTTTGCAGCAGCCTTATTGATTATTGATATAACAGCATCGCTTACATTTGGGTTATACTGACGTATATCAGGCATTTCGCTGTTAAGATGCTTTAAAGCAATAGCTACCGAGTTACTTCCGTCAAAAGGAACATGACCTGTAAGCATTTCAAACATTGTAATACCTATTGAGTAAATGTCGCTTTTTTCGTCTACATACCCACCTCTTGCCTGTTCCGGTGAGAAGTAATAAACAGAACCAACAGCATTTGTAGTCATTGTTATAGTAGACACATCAGCTGCACGGGCAATGCCGAAATCTGTTATTTTAATTGTTCCATCTACACTTATAAGTATGTTCTCCGGCTTAATATCTCTATGAACAACACCGTTTTTATGTGCATTAGCAAGAGCTGCAACCATTTGAATAGCAATGCTTAAAGCAACTACCTCATCAAGAGGAGCATTTTCTTTAATAACCTGTTTCAGTGTATCTCCATGAATATACTCCATAACTATGTAATATATTCCGTTATCCTCTCCCACATCGTATACATTTACAATGTTTGGATGTGATAACTTAGCGGCAGAACGTGCTTCAGTTGTAAATCTTGATTTAAAGTCTTCTTCCTGAGTAAATTCCTCTTTAAGAACTTTAACTGTAACATTTCTTTCAAGCTTAAGGTCTCTGCCTCTGTAAACTACGGCCATGCCGCCTGTTCCTATTTTTTCCTGTATCTCGTAACGTCCGCTTAGGACTGTACCAGCGCTAAGAATCATAATTTCACCTCATGTCTATTATAACTGCGGAAATATTATCATTCCCGCCCATGTCGTTAGCGGCATCAATAAGTCTGTCTAACATTAATTCGGCACTACCGCCATTTTCGAATATATCTGTAATTTTACTGTCAGAAACCATGTTTGTAAGGCCGTCAGAGCACAAAAGCACCATATCGCCTTTTGACAGTTTTTCTATTGCAGTATCAACAAGAACGCTTTTTTCACTGCCTACAGCTCTTGTAATAACGTTCTTATTAGGATGTTTTTCGGCTTCTTCCAAAGTAATTTTTCCCTGCTTAACCATTTCCATAACAAAAGAGTGATCCCTTGTTATCTGGCGTAAAGAGCCATTTGAATATATATAGGCTCTGCTGTCGCCTACATGAACTGCATATAATGTATAGTTGATTATAACGGCACATGTAAAAGTTGTGCCCATTCCTTCAAGAGTTTCATACTCCGTTGATTTTTCGTAAAGCTTCTGATTACATACCGAAACGGCCTCAACCATTGTATCAAGTATGTTTTCTTCATTAAGCTCTTCATCGTTTTTAGAGTTAATAAACTCTTTAAATACCTCAACGGAATATCTGCTTGCCACCTCGCCGGCTTTATGGCCTCCCATTCCATCGGCTACTATATATACATTTTTTAGCTTACAGTCATTATCGGATATATAAATCGAATCCTCATTGTTTTTCCTCAGCAACCCGGTAACGCTTTTTCCGGCAGCGTACATTTTACGGTCACCTCCTGTTATTCAGATATCCTCTCCTAAGCTGTCCGCAAGCGGCATTAATATCGCTTCCCAGCTTTCGTCTAATAGTTGTTTCAATACCTTTTGAATTAAGTACAGATGCAAAACTCTGTATTGTTTCTTCATTGCTTTTTACAAAATTACGTTCTTTAACATCATTTACCGGTATAAGGTTTACATGGCAGAGCATGTTTTTAAGCTTTCCGGCAAGTTCTTCAGCATTTTCTCTGCTGTCGTTTACACCTCTTATCATTGCATACTCAAATGTAATTCGCCTTTTAGTGTAGTCGGAATAATTCTTGCAGGCAGTTAATAGCCTTTCCATATTATATTTTTTAGAAATCGGCATTATGCGGTTTCTTATTTCATCGTTAGGCGCATGAAGTGAAATTGCAAGTGTTATCTGCAAATCTTCTTCTCTAAGCCTGTCTATTCCGTCGGCAAGTCCACAGGTTGAAAGTGTAATATGCCTTTGGCCAATTCCAATACCGTTATTTGAATTAACAAGCTTTATAAATTTAATTACATTATCGTAGTTATCCAGCGGTTCTCCACTGCCCATAAGCACAATGCTTGAAACCCTCTCTCCTATGTCTTCTTGTATTTTATAAACCTGAGAAAGCATTTCACCTGCTAAAAGGTTGTATTCCAAACCGTTTAAAGTTGAAGCACAAAAAGCACAGCCCATTCTGCACCCTGCCTGTGTAGAAACACAAACAGCATTTCCATAAGAGTAACGCATAAGAACGCTTTCTATCACGTTATCATTATCAAGGGCAAAAAGATACTTTGAAGTACCGTCTTTTTGAGATTCAAGTTTTTCTATTATTTTAACATCACTTATTTTAGTTGTCTCAGCTAATTTTTCCCTTAAACCCTTTGATAGATTAGTCATCTCATCAAATGAACAGACTCTTTTTTCGTGAAGCCATTGGAATATCTGTTTTGCACGGAATTTCTGTTCACCCATTCCAACTAATAAATCTTCTAATTCATCCAACGCCATAGACCTTAAATCAGTCTTAGCCATTTTATTGCTCCTTTCTTCTAAGTCTTGCTATAAAAAAGCCGTCTGTGCCATGCACATTAGTAAAAAGCTGTATAAATCCGCTTTCACTGTCCGGCGCTTTAATATTATTTGGTAAATAATCCTGTATATTTTCTGCCTCAAATGGGAAGTTTTCCAAAAACCATTTTACATTGTTCTGATTTTCTTTTTTAGACACGGTGCAGGTGCTGTATACAAGCACACCGCCTTCTTTTACATATTTCCAAACTGTTGAAAGAATATCCCTTTGCAGTTTAATTAAACTGTCTATATCGTTTCCGTCTTTTTTAAGCCTTATGTCGGCTTTCTTTCGCAAAAGTCCAAAACCTGAACATGGTGCATCAACAATAACCCTGTCGTACTTTTCAACATCTTCCGGGTTAAATACAGTAGCATCATGATTTTGAGTTTTTATAATATTTATACCAAGCCTTGAAGCTGTATCTTTTATAAGCTCAAGCCTGTGGTCAAATATATCCCTTGATACAACAGTTCCATTATTATTCATCATTTCGGCTATAAGTACACTTTTTCCTCCTGGAGAAGCACAAACATCAAGTATTTTTTCTCCTTCTTTAGGACTAAGAACATTAACAGCTAAAGACGAGCTTTCGTCCTGCACATGGAAATAGCCTTTTTTAAAAGCTTCAAGAGATGAAATATCACTTACTTTAGATATTGTAATGCTGTTTTTTAAATACTGAGCCGGTTTATACTCAACACCGTCTTTTGAAAGACTATCACAAAGGCCTTTCATATCTGTTTTTAAAGTATTAAGGCATATTGTAACAGGCGGTTTATTGCAGTTGGATTTACAAAGCTCTTTTGTAAAATCCTCTCCGTAATAGCTAAGCCACATTTTAACAAGCCAAAGCGGATGAGAATATTTAACACTTATATATTCTGCCCTATCCTTAGGCATATCTATTTTATTATAGTTTTCTGCTATTTTTCTCAAAACTGCATTTGCAAAGCCGGCAAGACCACCAAGCCCCCGGCGCTTAATGAGCTTAACACCTTCGTTAATAGCAGCGCTTTGTGGTACATCCATAAATATTATCTGATAAACAGCGCTTCTCAGTACAGAAACTATATAAGGCTTCATTTTGGCCGTATTAGTGTTTGAAAAACTGTTTATCACATAATCAATATAGATTATGTTTCTTAAAGTACCGTTTACGTTTTCCGTTACAAAAGCTCTGTCCCGCTGCGGCATAGCCCCATTTTGCCTGAGGGCCTTTTTTAAAGCTATATTGCTGTAACTTCCGTTTACAAATATATCCTCAAGTACAGATACACATACTTCTCTCGGATTAATAACTATCATACTATCTTCCTTCCAAAGCCAACTTAATATATTATTTTACAGCAAATAACCACATTAGACAATTACTTTTTACACAAAGCTACATTATAAGACAAACAATATATTTTAACAACGCTTAAAACTTAAAAAATAATAAAAAACTTAAGGCTCCGCCGTAAAACAGCGAAGCCCTAAAAAATTATATAAAATCTTCACGCATAGGTGAAAAAACATCGATACAAACACTGTCTTCCAAAGCTTCTACACTATGTGGAATATTTGCACAGGAAATAACTGTATCGCCTTTTTCAAGTATCTGTGTTTTATCCTTTAAAGTAAAAGACACTTTGCCCTCTGCCACATAAGTGCTTTGAACGTTTTTATGGGCATGAGCAGCCACAACAGCACCTTTTTTAAACCTAACTTCACAAATCATAAGCTCACCAGTATAAGAAAGCACTTTTCTTGTAACTCCATCACCGGCAAAGTCAGACTTTGTGTCAATATTTTTAGCAAATAATTTTTCCATTAATTTTTCCATTTAAAAAACCTCTCCTTTATCTGTCGTCTCTTCTGCCAAAAATAAGAATAAGACGTAAAAGCGATAATATGGCACTTACAGCTGCTGCAACATAAGTTAAAGCTGCAGCTCCCAAAACTTTTTTTACCGGCTCAAGCTCATCGGTAGAAAGTATGCCGTAATTACCCAGCATTTTAACAGCTCTTGAAGAAGCATTAAACTCAACTGGCAGTGTAATAATGGAGAAAAGTACTGCAAGGGCAAAAAGTATAATTCCGCCCTGAATTAAAGTATAACCAAAGCTTGAACCACTGTTATATCCAAAAAGAATGCCAAGAAATATCAACGGCATGGCAAGCCTTGAGCTGAAGTTTGTAAGAGGCACCATAGCACTTCTTAACGAAAGAGGTACATATCCAACATTATGCTGCACTGCATGGCCTGTTTCATGTGCAGCTACACCTATGGCTGCAAGGGATGTGCTGGAGTATACCGGGTCTGAAAGACGCAGAACTTTGTGCATAGGGTCATAATGGTCTGTAAGGTTTCCATGTATTCTCTCTATTCTTACATCATAAATTCCGGCTCTGTGCATAAGCTCCTGGGCAACCTCAGCTCCTGTCATTCCGCTGGAGCTTCTTACTCTTGAATATTTGTTAAATGTACTGTTTACCTTCGACTGGGCATACATAGCAAGTATAAACGCAGGTATCAGTAAATAGATGTACTGGAAATTGAAATAAAACATCTTTATCACTCCTTATTATTGTAAAACTGTGCCTGTTTCAACTGCGTGACCCCTCATATATGCGCCTGTATCCATTTCTTTGCCGCCTTTTGCCTGAACGGAAAGAACCTCAATACTGCCTTTATCGCACTTTACAATAAACCCTTTTTTGTTTGTTTCACAAATACAACCGTTTTCCCCACTATACTCCTTGTCCAAAACCCTTACTTTCCAAATTTTAAGAACATCGTCATTTAAAAGGGTATATGCTCCCATATTAGGGTTAAGGCCTCTTACAAAACAGGAAACTTCAAAAGCCGTTTTGTTCCAGTTTATATGTGTCATGTCCCTTGTTATCATGTGAGCATAAGTTGCCTTTGAATCGTCCTGTTTTTCTCTTTTGGCTGTGCCGTTTTCAATATCTATCAATGTTTCTTCCAAAAGCTGTGCTCCGCATAAAGCAAGCTTTTGGCCTAATGTACCGTAAGTATCCTCGTCAGTAATTTCAACTTCTCTTTTAGAAATCATATCACCGCAGTCAAGGCCTTTTGCCATGTGCATAATTGTAACACCTGTAACTTTACAGCCGTCCATAACGGCTCTTTGCATAGGTGCTGCACCCCTGTAAAGCGGAAGAAGTGAACCGTGAACATTTATTGAACCGTATTTCGGTATATTAAGCACTTCTTCAGGAAGTATCTGGCCATATGCAGCAACAACAAAAATATCTGCATTATATTTTTTAAGTTCTTGAGCAAACTCCGGTGCTTTGGCACTTACAGGCTGTAAAACATCAATACCGTTTTCAATGGCTATTTCTTTAACAACAGGCGGTATCATTTTTTTGCCACGGCCTTTAGGCTTATCCGGCTGAGTTACAACAGCAAGTACATTATGCTTTTTAATAAGCATTTGAAGGGTATCAACGGCAAATTCCGGAGTACCCATAAAAATTACGTTCATTAATCGTCCTGCCTTTCTTCTACCGGCTCTGCTTCTTCAAGGGCTTTATCAATATACAGTATTCCGTCGAGGTGGTCTGTTTCATGGCATAAAGCCACTGCCATAAGGTCTCTGCCTTCAACTATTATTTCCTCACCTTTTCTGTTTAATGCCTTTACTTTTACATATTCCGGTCTTTCAACAGGAGCGCTGTAGCCCGGTATACTTAAACAGCCTTCATTTCCTATCTGTGAGCCTTTTGTTTCAACTACAACAGGATTTATAAGCTCCACAAGACCGTCACCTATATCTATAACCACTATTCTTTTAAGTATACCAACCTGAGGCGCTGCAAGACCTACCCCGTTAGCGGCATACATTGTTTCTGCCATATCGTCAAGAAGCGTTAAAACATTTGGTGTTATAGCGCTTACAGGCTTTGAAATCTTTCTCAAAACTTCATCTGTGCTTATTCTTATTTTTCTTTTAGCCATTTTTAATTATACCTCCGGTTTAAAACATATTTCTTGCTGACATATACAAATTAACAGTTACGGCTGAGCTTTTATATTTTTCATTATATTCCGCCATGGATTTTTTTATAAACTCCCTTAAAGCGGACTCATTGCTGCATTTTACAGATAATGTCATTCTGTATTCGTTTTTTATTTTGTAAATAACAGCCTCAGTCGGACCGATTATATTTATTTTAATACCACTGCTTTCAAAAATAT
>CALWSS010000148.1 GCA_944384255.1 uncultured Clostridia bacterium | reverse complement strand
GTGCATCCTGCATATATGAAAAGCCTCTTTTAGCTTCATCAAGCTGAAAAGACGATACACCTATATCAATAAGAAAACCGTCAACTTTTTCTATTCCCAGACTATTTAAAACTTCTTTTACGTTAACAAAATTATTGTGAACATAAGTTATTTTGTCTTCATATTCTTTAAGTCTTTCCTTAGCCGCACATATTGCGTCTTTATCTTGGTCAATACCTATAAGGCGGCCGGTATTAAGCCTTTTAACAATTTCAAGAGAATGACCGCCTCCGCCAAGGGTACCGTCTACATATATGCCGTCTTTTTTTATATTCAAACCTTCTATGCATTCATTTAACAGTACCGAAACATGACGAAACTCCATTAAACAATCTCCCCTGAACTCTAAATTCCCAGTTCAGCCATTTTTTCGGCTAAACCGTTATCAACAAAATTTTCTTCATTGTTGTAGCTTTCCCATCTGTCTTTACTCCAAATTTCAACTCTGTCAACAACGCCAATGGAAACTACCTGCTTTCCAAGGCCGGCATAATCCCTTAAATTAGGCGGAATAAGCACTCTGCCCTGAGAGTCAATTTCACACTCAGCGGCACTTGAAGTAAAAAATCTGGCAAACCGCCTTACATCACTGTTTGTCCAAGGCAGCGCTTTAAGCTTTTCAACAATACTTTCCCATCTTTGAATAGGGTAAACAAAAAGACAGTTGTCCAAGCCTTTTGTTACAACAAATTTATCGCCTAATGATTCCCTGAGTTTGGAAGGTACAATAATCCTTCCCTTAGCATCCATATTATGCGGATATTCACCTATAAGCATGGAAATCACCACCGAAACAAAAAAGGCCCATAAGAACAACAGAAAGTGAAGCCGGAAGTTATCAACCACTAAGAGCCACTTTGCTCCACTTTTATCCACATTGTAATATATTTGTAATAAAAATACAAGCTTTACGCTGCATTTTTAGATTTTTTTTATTGACATAATATACCATATTTAGGACTTGACAATTAATTTTTCTGTATTGTGACTAAAAAAATTAAACTCCCTGCCTAATTTACAGTTATTGTGTCAACTAAAAAACAGCCCTTATACTTAAAGGCTGTTTTTACTTTATTAAATTCCATTTATTCTTTTTACAACCATTTCGGCAGAAAGTATTCCGTCTACTGCTGCCGACATTATACCACCGGCATAACCGGCACCCTCACCGGAAGGAAAAAGTCCTTTTGCCGATAAGCTTTCACCGCTTTTTAAATCACGTAATATCCTTACAGGTGATGAACTTCGACTCTCCGGTGCCACAAGCAAGGCTCCTGCACTGTCAAAGCCTTTTATTTTTCTGCCCATAGCCGGTATGGCTTCTTTCATGGCTTCGGTTACATAACTCGGAAATAATTCACATAAATTACAATAAGTTATCCCCGGTTTATAAGTGGTTTCAACATTATTTTCTTTGGTGCTGCAGTCGCCTAAAAAATCTCCCACTCTCTGGGCTGGTGCCTTATATTTGCCGCCTGATAATTTATAAGCCTTTTTTTCTATTTCCCTTTGGAAATATACACCGCCTAAAGGATGATTTGATTTAAAATCTTCAGTATTTATCTGAACAAGAAGTGCACTATTAGAGTTTTTGCCGTTTCTTAAATAATAGCTCATGCCGTTTACAGCTGTCATTTCTTCCTCGCTTGCTGCCGGAACCACATATCCACCCGGGCACATGCAGAATGTGTATACACCTCTGCCGTTTGAAGCTGTATAAGTAAGTTTATATTCTGCCGGGCCAAAGAACTCGGCTAATTCACTTTTGCCATACTGAGCTTTATTTATCATTTCCTGACTGTGTTCTATTCTTGCACCTATGGCAAAAGGCTTCTGCTCCATTTTAATGCCTGTGTTATAAAGCATTTCAAACGTATCCCTTGCACTGTGGCCTAAAGCAATTATAACATTGCCGCTTAAAAACATTTCTTTGCCGTTTACAACAACACCCTTAACCTCACCGTTTTCAACTTTAATTCCCGTTACAGTGCTGTTAAAATTTATTTCTCCCCCACTGTTTATAATATCCTCTCTTATGTTTTTAACCACATCAACAAGTTTGTCTGTGCCTATATGAGGGTTATGAACATACATAATTTCTTCCGGAGCACCATGTTTAACAAATTCTTCTAAAACTTTGCGGCATCTTGGGTTTTTAATTCTTGTTGTCAGTTTACCGTCTGAAAATGTACCTGCTCCGCCTTCTCCAAACTGTATGTTGCTGTTTGTATTAAGTCTGCCTTCTTCCATAAGAAGCCTTATGTCTTTCATTCTGTCATAAACATTTTTTCCACGTTCAAAAACTATTGGCTTAAGGCCCATTTGAGCCAGTATTAAAGCAGCAAACATTCCGGCAGGGCCAAAACCTACTATTATAGGTCTGTATTCCGGCTCCTTTTTAAGTTCCGGATACTCATATTTTGTATATTCTGCCTTTTGAATGTCAGGATTTTTAATATGTTTAAGCACATTGTTTTCGTTTTTTATTTTTAAATCCAATGTATATATATAAAATATATCTTCTTTTTTTCTTACATCCAATGATTCTTTAAATATACTCCATTCCTGAACACTTTCAGGACTGATTTTAAGTTTTTTGCAAGCCGTAATCAAAAGATTATCTTTGCTTTGGCCATATCTAAGTTTAATGTTTTTTACCCGTACCATAAATTCCACCGTTTCAATAGTATTTTATACTGTATTATACCTGTCTGTTATTTTAACATCAACAGTTAATTATAACATAAAAAAGCGCCATTATGGCGCTTATAAAATTATGTTAAAAAATTATGGTTACTATAAAAGATTTTTCATGCTTTTAATACTTATGGCAAGGGTTGAGGCATTATGTAAAAGTGCAGATGTTGTAGGCATTATAAAACCGCTTATACCAAAAACAATTAAAACTGCGTTTATACCTACAATTAAGCGGTAATTTAAGTCTATGCGTTTCATAAGTCTATTGCTCAATACCTTAAGGGTAACTATTTCGTTAAGACTATCAGCGGCTATTGTTATATCTGCTATCTCTCTTGCTATTTCGGCGCCGTCACTTATGGCAACACCTACATCAGCTGCTGAAAGTGCTGGAGAGTCATTTATTCCGTCGCCTACCATTATAACAGCAGAACCAGACATTTTTTCTTTTTCAATAAAAGCAGCTTTATCCTCCGGCAATACCTCTGAGTAGAACTCGTTTATACCTATTTTTTTAGCTATTGCCTCAGCTGTATGGTTATTGTCGCCTGTCATCATAACAGTTTTATTAATTCCTGCAGATTTTAAAGCTTCAATTACAGATGACGCTTCTTCTCTCAACGGGTCTTCTATGCATATAACAGCCGAAAGCTTGCTGTCTTCAGCTAAATACAAATGAGAATATTCCTTAGGCAATGATTTGAATAAATCATTATATTCCTCATCAATAGTACATTTTTCGTCTTCAAAAACAAAATGATAACTGCCTATTACCACCTTAATTTCATTTATATAAGAAGCAATGCCATGAGCAACTATATATTCCACCTTAGAATGCATTTCCTCATGCTCCAGGCCTTTTTCTTTAGCAGCCCTAACTACAGCTTTTGCCATTGAATGCGGAAAATGCTCCTCAAGACAGGCGGCTATTCGCAGCATTTCATCCGGACTTTTTGGACAAAAAGAATATACTTCTTTTACTGTTGGACGTGCTTTTGTAAGTGTTCCTGTCTTATCAAAAACTATTGTATCGCTTTTGGCAAAAGATTCAAGGTATTTTCCGCCTTTAACTGTTATGCCATAACGTCCTGCCTCACGTATTGCAGAAAGCACCGAAAGAGGAATAGACAGCTTTAAAGCACATGAAAAATCCACCATAAGCACCGAGAGCGCTTTTGTTACGTTTCGCGTCAAAGCCCACACAATTCCTGTACCCATCAAAGTATATGGCACAAGACTATCAGCTAAATGTTCGGCTCTAGCTTCCACTTTTGATTTAAGTTTTTGTGAATCTTCAATCATTGCAACTATTTTTTCAAACCGTGTTGAGCCAGTAGTTTCTTTTACAGTTATTGTTATTTCACCCTCTTCAACTACTGTACCAGCATATACATAACTGTCTTGTTCTTTTCTTACCGCTGTAGACTCTCCTGTTAATGATGATTGATTTACAAGTGCTTCACCTGAATAGACAATGCCGTCAAAAGGAATTACATTTCCCATTCTAACAACAACTCTATCCCCAACCTGTATGACTGACGATGAAACAAGCATTTCCTGCCCAGTATTAACAAGCCATACTTTTTTTATGTTAAGTGACATGCTTCTGGCAATATCACCTACTGACTTTTTGTGTGTCCATTCTTCTAAAATTTCACCTACACCAAGGATATATATAACAGAACCAACTGTATTCATCTCGCCCCTAAGCACAGAAACACCTATTGCCGCTGCATCAAGAACGCTAACTTCAATTTTTCCTTTAATAAGGCACAAAATACCTTTAGCTATGTATCTTAAAGCCCTTAATGCAGTATATATTGCCCTTACGGGATATGGCACTAACATTTTTCCTCCAAAATACAAAACTGTTTTAGTTACAAGCTTTTCTTTATATTCGGAATTAAGCTCTCGGCCTGAGTTGGATATAAGGCTCTCGTCAATATCAATATTATAGTTAAAATTTTTCAGAGCTTTAATGACATTTTCTTTATTTCCGCTATAAAAAATTGCTGCATCTGATGTACTTTCATATACTTTGACACATGATATAAAACTTAAGCCCTGTAAATAAAACATTAATTTATCGGCCTGACTGCAAGTCATTCTTTTTTGAAGCATATGCACCCTCAAGCGTCCCTTTATGTCATATTTAATTTTAAAATCCAATTTAAATCACCTCATAAAAAACAGGGCTGTTAAACAGCCCTGTTTTTAATCAATTGTTACTCAACAGCATCTTCTGTAGAATCATATTCAAAACTGTTCTGCTCTTTTTCGTATCTTTCCTCGTTAATTTTTTTTGCCTCATAAAGCATGTCCTCAGCGTTTTCCTGAACTGTAGTGGCTGTTTTATTTATGCAATCTTTAGCCCTTAATACAGCTGCAATACAGTTTGTATAAAACTTTTTAGCATCAGAGCTTGCCAGTACTTTTATACCGGCTGTACCAAAAATAACTCCTCCTGCAAAAATACCAGCTTTTTTTAAATTTGAATTACATAAAAAATCATACATATTAACTTCCTCCTTATTTATGTTTATATCCCGTATATATCGCCATTAAAAAACATACAACACATGCCCATGCCCAAAATTTATGATGTTTCATTAAATCACTTCCTCACTTCAAGTTTATTTTATTCACAAAACAGCTGTCATCAGTCAGTTTACAAAATCTTTATAATGTACCTATAACTTTTAACATCTTTCTAACTTCTTTAATATAATAACAACACATGACAAAATCAGTCAATTATAACACGCTTTAACGATATTTATTATCAGTAAGTCACTTTTTTTCATGTTTTTTCTTAATTTCAACCGATAAAACTTTTTTTCTTCCCACGTAACCACATGCTGAAAGTCCTATTCTAATTACTTTACTCCACTGTTCAAATGTAAGAGTTTTTTTGCTTCCATCTTCAAGAGATATTATAAAAATATTGTCATTACAGCTTTTTTCATCTATTTCGGAAAGCTTATACATATTTTTACGGTTTATTACTCCCATATCCTCCAAAGCATTAATCATGCGGTACACTGTTGCCACACCTATTTTACTGTCCAACTTAACAGCTTTATAAAATATTTCTTTGCAGCTGGAGCAGTCATTTTCCAAAATAACATCAATTAAAATCAGTCTTTGCTTTGTTATTCTGTAGCCTTTATCCCTTAATTTTTGAAGTATTACATTTCTTCTCATTTGCAATTGAATATATTTATCATGTTCATTTATATTTTCCAATTTAACATTATCAGGAGTTTTAGGCAATTTTCATCCCCCTTATTTTTTATATAGCTATTAATTATTAGTTGTAGCTAACTATACTGCAAAAAATTACTTTTATCCAACCAATATTTTACTTGCCATATCTTTGCCTATAGCTACTCTGCTGCCTTTTATATTAACTATAATATTTCCATGGATTTGAGCAACAACAGTAACTTCGGCTCCCGCTACAAAACCAAGGTTTTCTATAAAACGAACGGTTTCGTTTTTACCTCTTATTCTATTAATAATATATTTTTTACCAATATCAGCCATTGATAAGGGCATATAATCATCTTCTTTCATAAAAATTACGACACAAATTCTATTTGTTAGTATATTCTAATATAAATTAGTTGTCAATAATATAATTAAATCTATTGTAATTAAAATTACTGCCTTTAGCTAGACTTTTATTAAGAAATGCCTATAATAAAGCAAAAAAATAAACCCCCTGACATTCAAGGAGTTGAAACTGCGGGCAGTGGGACTTGAACCCATTGACACATTTTTTCATAAAACCTTTAGTTTTAGGCAAAATCCTTTAAAGCCTTGATTTTACTATGTTTTTTATTTAATTAGTATTAGATTTATTATAAATATTTATATAGTTTTATATCATGTTAGAATAAAATGCAACACG
This sequence comes from uncultured Clostridia bacterium, assembly GCA_944384255.1. Lineage (GTDB taxonomy): Bacteria > Bacillota > Clostridia > Lachnospirales > Anaerotignaceae > Neoanaerotignum_A. Next base: position 1,902 of record CALWSS010000148.1, on the reverse strand, counting down.
AAATGCAACACGAATTTATTTACAAAAAAGACGGGATTACCCCGTCTTTTTTGTTTCTCATCGTTCTTTTAAGGCTATATTATAACTATATTGTGTATTTTGATAATTTAATTCTAATAAATTTAATGTACCTTTGCAACTATAATTAAAAAGGCCGAGTTTAAATCTTGGTCTTTTTGCGCTACAAAATCTTATTTACTATATGCAAATTATAAATTAGTTATACAATCCTGCTCTGTCGTTCACCACAAACATTTTAAGCATTGAATATGTAAGCTCCAGCTCACCTTTGTCATTTCCTTTTAAATATCCTTTGTCAAGCAGTTTCTGAACTGTCGGCCTTGCCCATTCCGGTACTTCTTCTGTCCAGTTATAAACTTTCTCCACTTCTTCATCACTCCATGTCTTTTTAAATTCATTTGGTGTGCCGTACTGCTCTTTTAATTTAGTTGTTGTGCTTCCCCAATACGGCAGCTGAAAATGCGGCTTATCAACAGGGCATGTCCAGTTTACGCCCCATTCAAGACCTATTTTAACGCCTATTGTTCCCACCAAATCAAAGAACCCGTCATTGTTGTTATATGCTCCCGTTCCGTCGTTTCTGTAAATGTCAAAAGCTGTTCCCCATTGATGATGAGAGCTGTAAGAGCTGCCTTTTGCATTTGTAACTATTTCTCCCGGTGCTGTTCTGCCTTTTGCATATAAAGCGTCTTGTTCCGCAACCGTCCGGAAACATTCGCCTATTCCTATTAAAAGCCCGTATCCTTTACAGGCAGAAACAAGCTTTTCGGCTTTCTCCTGCAATTCTGGGTGGCACAATGTAATATCTCTGCCCATTTAAAACACCTTATTCCTTTGGCTTATCGTATTTTAACGCTTGTTCACTGTCACTTGCTCCTGCGGTTGTCGGGTCTATTACTACACCAACTGCCACAAGTATATTAACAACAATAGTTATAAGTTGTGTGGCCATATCCTGCGTTACCGCCGGCACTATATCAAATAAACCAAAAATTTGATATATAAAGGCTAAAACAGTGAGTAAAAATGCTATAAGCCATGTTTTATTCTTAAACCTGACTTTCCAATTTATTTTCATTTTAAATATTTCCTTTCTGTCTTAAGTGTAAATCATTAATTTCTCTGAACATCTTAGTAACCATACCGTTACCACCTAATGCATGATAAGCTTCGTACATTTCGCAAAAGTTTTCATACGCGTATGAAGGAATAGAACCCAGTGTCATATACTTATCATGATATTCTATCATTTGGACACGCAAAAGAAGCATAGTCCCTTTGCTGTTAGCGTCACGGTCGCTTTTCTGCTTTTTTAAAATCCACACTATATACCCTAAAATAACAGGCACAGCGGCAATATATGTTTGTATTAATAACTGTTCCACTATGTCCTCTCCTCATTTATGTTAGAATTAAAAGGGGCTGTTGTTTGCCCCTCTTAAGAATTGCATTTGCATTATTACATGCACGCTTTGTAAAGCTCGTAAATTTCCGGATACAATTTAAGGTCTACCTCTTTGCCGTCCTCGGTCTTATCACTGCCATTGCTTATAACTGCTTTTTCAATGCTATAAACAACTACTGTCTGACGTTTGTTATCGTATGTAATCACCGGATAGCCACCTTCACACTCTATTGTTGTTTCAACATACTTGCCGTTTTTGGAATACTTTTTAGCCGCTTCGACATCTTCATCTGTCACCTTAAGTATTCCCGCTTCGGTAATATAAGCGTAATTAATGTTCTGATTTTCTTTCATAATTCTTACCTCCTACTAAAAAATATAAATTAAATAATATATACTCAACTCCGGCCGGAAGTCTTGTAAACTGGTTTAAAGCTTATTCAAAAATACTGCCTGTAATCTCTTTGTACTCATCG
>CALWSS010000147.1 GCA_944384255.1 uncultured Clostridia bacterium | reverse complement strand
ATAACTCCATCCAAAGCCAATATGCAACAGATACCGATGTTGATATTTCCCAAACAGAAACGGAAAAACGCCTTGAGGAGCTTTTTGGAAACATAGACGGTGCCGGTGAAGTAAAGGTTATGATAACTTATAAGTCCGGTCCGGAAAAGGTAGTAGCTACCGAAACAAAAAGCTCGGAAGAAAGCTCACAGGAAAGTGATACAGACGGCACTGAGAGAACATCTAAAAACGTTTCTTCAGAGGTAAAAATGGCATATTCACAAAATAACATGTCATCAGGTGAGCCTTTTATTGTAAAAGAAAAAACACCCGAAATAGAAGGGATTGTGGTAGTTGCTCAAGGCGGAGATGACATAACGGTAAAAGATGCTATATCCAAAGCGGCACAGGCGCTTTTTAATGTGCCGGCACACAAAGTAGAAGTATTAAAAATGGGGGTATGATAAATGTTTTCACTTAAAAAAAATAATGTTATAGCCGGAGTGCTTGTTGTAATGGTGGCAACGGCAGGATACTTAAACTTTACTCAAAAGGATGTGGATACACAAAGCGATGAAGTAAGCTATAATTATGACGAGATATTAGATGCCGACAGTGTTACGGTTCTTGCAGATGATACCGACGGCACATTTACAGCAGTAAATGATGCAGATACTGATACCGAAACGGCAGAGTCTTCTGAAGTTACACTTGACCCTTTAACGGCACAGGCTGAAAATGAAACCGATAACACAGGCGAAGCCGTATTTGTAAATGCCGATGCAACTCAATCCGATACATACTTTGTTCAGGCTAAGCTCGACAGAGAACAGTCAAGAGCAAAACAAAAAGATATGCTTACCGAAATGATTAACAGCTCAGAAATTAACAACGAGCAGAAACAGGAGTTTGCAGACGGAATACTTGAAATTCAGCAGAGAATAGAAAAAGAAACAGCATCAGAAGATATGATTAAAGCCAAAGGTTTCAAAGACGCTTATGTTCGTATAGACGACGAAACAGTTGATGTTGTAGTCGACGCAGAAACTATAAACGAACAGCAGGCGGCTCAGATTGAGGATATTGTAAAGAGAAAAACAGGTTATTCATCAGACCAGATTAAAATCAGTACTTTAAAAAAATAAATTAAATGCTTTTGTTTAATAAAATATTGTGTTTTAATGTTATGCGGCATTATTACGGTTTAAACTGTAACTTAATGCCGCCTTTTTTATTATTCATACTTAAAAAATATTTACAAGTTTTTTAAACATATTGTGGGTTATTTAATTTGTGTGTATAATGCGTATAAAACCACTATATACTTGAAAATATACAGTATAATCTGGTATAATAGTTTATAAAATAAATTGACAGGTTTGCCTGATTTTACATTCGGGAGGTTATTGCCATGGCAGATTTTTACGAAGAAAATGAAAAGTCAGTAGGACAGATTCAAATAGCAGATGAGGTAATTGCAATTATAGCAGGCACCGCAGCTTCTGAAGTTGAAGGCGTAGAAACTGTGCCTAAGCTTTCAGACGGCTCTTTTGGCGGAATATTTGGTAAAAAGAATAACCCTTCAAAGGGAATTAAAGTAAGTGTTGAAGACGGTACAGCTGTTATTGATGCAGATTTGGCTGTTTTATACGGAGTTAGAATAACAGAAGTGGCAAGAGAGGTTCAGGAAAAAATCAAAAATGCTGTTGAAAACATGACCGGCCTTTCTGTTATGGCAGTTAATGTAAATATATCAGCCGTTATAACTAAAGCAAAAGCAGAAAAAGAAGAAGAATAAAACTGTAATTAACCCTTGGGAATAACGCGTTTCCTGAGGGTTTAGTTTCATTTACGGCTTTAAGATGGCTGATATTATTTTGGAGGGTTTTATGAGCAGAACTAACGCGAGAAAAAGCGCATTTTATTTGGTATTCCAGCACGATTTTGTTGGCAGTGAAGCTATGGAAGAGGCAAAAGATATTTTTTATGCCGAAAACGATGATTTGGACGAAAACGACAAAAGCTTTATTAACTCGGCAGTTAAAGGCACTATTGATAATCTGGAAGAGATAGACAGCATTATATCAAGTGTATCTAAGGGCTGGAGCATTGAAAGAATGGCAAAGGTTGATTTGGCTATACTGCGTCTTGCTGTTTATGAGCTTAAATTCGGCAAAGCTACACCTAAAAAAGTTGTTATTAACGAAGCAGTTGAGTTGGCTAAAAAATACAGCTCGGATAATGCACCGTCTTTTATTAACGGTGTACTGGGCAAGATTGCTGGCGGCGATGAATGATAGATAGAAAAATTTATTCCGTATCACAAATTAACAGATATATCCGTGGTCTTTTGGAAATGGACGTTATACTTAACAGCATTTGGGTAAGAGGCGAAATTTCCAATTTAAAAGTCCATACTTCCGGGCATATATATTTTACCCTTAAAGACAGTTCATCTGCAATAAGTGCCATAATGTTTGCTTCTTATGCAGACCTTATGCCGTATGAGCTTGAAAACGGAATGGATGTTATAGTCTGTGGTTATGTGTCTTTATACGAAAAAACCGGAAAGTATCAGCTTTATGTGCAGATAGCGGAGCCGGCAGGAGCCGGAGAGCTGAGTGTTGCCTTTGAACAGCTAAAACGAAAGCTTCAGGAAGAAGGCCTTTTTGATGAGGACTATAAGAGGCCTATTGCAAAGCACCCTCAGGCAGTAGCCGTTATAACATCTCCTACAGGTGCTGCTGTACGTGATGTTATAAATATATTAAAGCGAAGGGCGCCTAATGTTAAAGTTATAGTTTGCCCGGCACTTGTTCAGGGTGAAGGTGCAGCGGACTCTATTGTTTCTGCACTAAGCGATATAAACGAAAGCGGTTTGGCAGATACTATAATACTTGGCCGAGGCGGCGGAAGTATGGAAGATTTATGGCCTTTTAACGAAGAAAAGGTGGCAAGAGCCATTTTTGCATCTGAAATACCCGTTATTTCGGCTGTAGGCCATGAAACGGATTTTACTATTGCCGATTTTGTTGCGGATTTAAGGGCGCCTACACCTTCAGCGGCGGCAGAACTGGCTTCAGCCGACTGCATGGAAGAAAAAAGGAATATTTTAAACAATGCAGAGAGGCTTAATTTAAGCATTGATTCAAAATTAAAGTATGAGAACGAAAGAATTAAATCATATTTCGGCATACGTGTTTTAAGACGTTTGGAAGAAAGAACGGCAAACCTTGAAATATTAAATGACAGGCTTTTTATTCAGCTTAATAACTCAATAGATGCACAGGTGAAAAACGCTTTTAACAGATATAATTTAATGAGTGAAAAACTTGGGCTTTTATCGCCTTTAAATGTGTTAAAACGTGGGTATGCCGCTGTATTTGATAAAAACGGCAGTACTGTTATGGGGTCTGAAAATTTGCAGGACAGAGATTTGATTAGAATAAAATTTTATACCGGTGATGTATGGGCCGAAGTAAAGAAAAGGGATTATAATAATGGCGAAAAAGAAGAAAACTTATGAGGAAGCAGCCGAAAGGCTTGAGGAAATAGTTGAAAAACTTGAAAACTCAGATGTATCCCTTGAGGAATCCATTAATTTGTATAAAGAAGGAATGGAGCTGACTCTTTTATGCCGTCAGAAGCTTGATGCTGCACGGCAGGAAGTGGACGAGCTTAAAAAGAATTTTGACGGAAGCTTTTCTTTAAAGCCTTTTAACACAGATTTGGAGGAAGAAGAGCAATGAATTTAGACGAACTAAAAGAAAAAATGAAATTAACGGATGCGGCTTTGGAAAGTCTTTTACCGCCGGAAAACCGCTATCCTGAAATTATATATAAAGCAATGCGGTATTCGGTATTTGCAGGAGGCAAAAGACTTAGGCCTGTTATTTTGCTATCAGTGTGTGAAATGCTGGGAGGCGACATAAAAAAGGCTCTGCCTTTTGCCGCTGCTATTGAGATGATACATACTTACTCACTTATACACGATGATTTGCCGGCTTTGGATAATGACGATTACAGACGCGGCCGTCTTACAAGCCATAAAATGTTCGGTGAGGATATTGCCATACTTACAGGAGATGCACTTTTGGGCCATGCCTTTGAGGTAATGTCTAAACAAACAGCTGAAAGCGGAGATATAAATATGGCTAAAGCCATGTATGACATTGCCTTTGGCTGCGGAGTAAACGGCATGCTTACAGGACAGGTTGTAGATGTAATAAGTGAAGGCAAAGCCATAGATAAAGATACACTTGATTTTATACATTTAAACAAAACCGCAGCTATGATACAGGGTGCTTTTAAAGCCGGTGCACATTTGGCATCAGCCGATGAAGAAACTGTTGAAAAGCTTAATAAGGCCGCTGAAAAAATAGGTGTGGCATTCCAGATACAGGACGACATAATGGATGTTACAAGCTCTTTTGAGGAAATGGGAAAACCGGCTTTAAGCGATGAAAAAAATAATAAAACAACGTATGTTACTCTTTTGGGAATAGAAGGCTCAAAGAAGGTTGTAAAAGACCTTTCAAAAGAGGCCTGCGACATACTGGAAACATTTGGTGATAAAGCCGAATTTTTAATTGAGCTTACAAAATATCTTACTGAAAGAAAAAAATGATAATATACTTGTCGTATTTAATTGAAAGACGGTGTGATTTTGGAAAGGCAGCTTGATAAAATAAACAAAGCTAATGATATAAAGAAAATTCCAACTCAAATGCTTCCTGTTCTGGCCCAAGAGATACGTTCTTTTATGCTTGAAAATATAGCACATACAGGAGGACATCTGGCGTCTAATTTGGGAATAGTTGAGCTTACATTGGCGCTTCATTACTGTTTTAACCCGTTAAAAGACAGGATAGTATGGGATGTGGGGCATCAGGCTTATGTCCATAAAATACTAACCGGCAGAAAGAATAATTTTAATACACTGCGTCAGCTTGACGGATTAAGCGGTTTTCCTAAACCTAATGAAAGCCCTTGCGATGCTTTTTGTGCCGGACACAGCTCAACATCAATTTCGGCTGCTTTGGGCATGGCTAAGGCAAGAGACCTTTTGGGCAGTGACGAAAGAATTATAGCCGTAATAGGTGACGGCTCATTAACCGGTGGCCTTGCTTATGAAGGCCTTAATAATGCCGGCAGAAGCAATACCGACATGATAGTTATATTAAACGATAACGAGATGTCAATTTCTTCAAATGTAGGAGCCGTATCTAAGCATTTAAGGGATTTAAGAACGGGTAAGGCATATTTAAGCGCAAAAGAAGGCGTTCACAGAATGCTTGACAAAGTGCCTTACGGCAGAAAAATAGATAAAGCCATAGAAACGGTTAAAGACGGTGTTAAATACCTTCTTGTATCGGGAATTATGTTTGAAGAATTGGGATTTAACTATGTAGGCCCTGTTGACGGACATAATTTAGATGAGCTTATAAGTGTTTTTGAGAAAATTAAAAATCTTAAAGGCCCTGTTCTTGTGCATGTTAAAACAGTTAAGGGCAAAGGCTACCGTTTTGCAGAAAAACTGCCGTGGAAATATCATGGTGTTGGCAGTTTTGACCTTCAAACGGGTACTATGATTAAGAAAGTGTCAAATCCTTCATACTCAAAGGTATTTGGTGATACTTTAACGGAGCTGGCTTCTGTTAATAAAAAAATAGTTGCTATATCGGCTGCTATGATTTCAGGCACGGGCCTTGACGGTTTTCAGGCTAAATTTCCAAAAAGAATGTTTGATGTGGCAATAGCGGAACAGCATGCCGTAACTTTTGCGGCAGGCCTTGCTTCAAGAGGTTTTATACCGTTTTTTGCCGTGTATTCAACATTTCTTCAAAGGGCCTATGACCAGATAGTGCATGATGTGTGTCTTCAAAACCTGCATGTTATTTTGGCTATAGACAGAGCCGGCATAGTGGGTGCAGACGGAGAAACACATCAGGGTATATTCGATATTTCATTTATTGCACATGTGCCTAATATGGTATTTATGGCACCTTCAAACGGCAGTGAGCTTAAGGCAATGGTTAAAAAAGCCGTTGATTTAAGCTGTCCGGTATCTATCAGGTATCCTAGAGAAAATATACCTGAGGAAAAAATTGAAACTTTGCCTGAAATTGAATTTGGCAAAGCCGAAATTATAAATAACGGTGAAGAAATAGCCGTTATTTGCTGTGGCACAATGATGGATAAATGTACTGCTTTGTGTGATAAGCTTTCACAAGACGGTTATAACCCGATGCTTGTTAATGCAAGGTTCATAAAGCCACTTGATTTGGATATGGTTAAAGACGTATGCCAAAAATGCCGGTTTGTATTTACTGTAGAAGACAATTTAAAAGCCGGTGGATTTGGAAGCATATTTGAAAACGCTGCTTATGACTTGGGAGTAAAGAATGTAACAATTTATAATTTTGCATTTTATGATAATTTCATAGAGCAGGGCACAAGAGAACAGCTTTTTAAGCGGTACGGCCTTGATAGCGAAGGAATGTATTTAAAAGTTAAAGGAACATTGGGAAAGGCGTAATAATGGCTGATAAAGAAAGACTTGATGTATTGCTGGTTGAAAGAAATCTTGTTTCATCCCGTGAAAGGGCCAAAGCCCTGATTATGGCAGGTGAGGTTTATGTTGACGGAATGAAAGAAGATAAGGCCGGCACAAAAATAGATATTAAAAGCGAAATAACACTAAAAGGCGGCGACATGAAGTATGTAAGCCGAGGCGGTTTTAAACTGGAAAAAGCCGTAAATGAGTTTGGTGTGGAGCTTAAAGATAAAATCTGTATGGACATAGGCGCTTCAACAGGCGGTTTTACAGACTGCATGCTGCAAAACGGAGCAAAAAAGGTATACTCAATAGATGTAGGCTACGGCCAGTTTGCTTGGAAATTGAGAAACGATGAAAGAGAAGTTTGTCTTGAAAAGACAAATATCAGATATATTACTAAAGAACAGGTGCCGGATGAGCCGGATTTTGCTTCTGTAGATGTATCTTTTATATCTCTTACAAAGGTTATACCGCCGGCACTTAATGTTATGAGTGATGACGCTTCTTTAGTGTGCCTTATAAAGCCTCAGTTTGAAGCCGGAAGGGAAAAAGTAGGCAAAAAGGGCGTTGTTAAAGACATACAGGTTCATAAAGACGTAATTAAAAAAATCATAGATTTTGCTTTTGAAATCGGGCTTAATGTTTTGAATATAAGTTTTTCGCCTATTAAAGGCCCGGAAGGCAATATTGAATACTTAATATATTTAGACAGAAAAAAAGCCGGCATTTCAAAAGAAGAAGCTTATGCTTTAGCTGATGAAACAGCCGATAAATCACATAACGAGCTTTAATAAAAGGGTGGTATGCTCCGTGAAAAAAATAGGCATTGTGCCAAACCCGCAAAGGGATAAAAATTTTGATACAGCAAGAGAGCTTATTAATTATCTTGAGTCTAAAAATGTGCTTCCGGTTATGGAAAGGCAAATAGCTGAGGAGCATGGTTTTGGAAAGTATGCCGTTGACGGTGATAAGCTATACAGCCAAAGTGATTTAATAATTGTGCTGGGCGGTGACGGTACAATGCTCAGTGCCGGAATTAAGGCTATGGTGCATTCCACTCTTTTAATGGGTATTAACTTGGGACACTTAGGATTTTTAACAGATACTGACAGAGACGGAATGTTTGAGTCAGTTGATAAAGTTCTTAAAGGCCAGTACCGTGTTGAGCGCAGGATGATGGTAGATGCCCAGCTAAAAACAGCTGACAAAACTAAAAACTATACTGCACTTAATGAAGTAGGTGTTTATATGGGCGGTGTTGTTGACTCGGCAGTATATGTAAATGATGAATATATAGATAATTTCACAGGGGACGGAATACTTGTTTCAACTCCAACAGGGTCAACGGCTTACAACCTTGCAGCAGGCGGGCCTATACTTAAGGCAGATTCTAACATGATAGCAATTACTCCTATATGTCCACACATGCTTCATGCAAGAAGCATTGTGGTAGGTGCAGAGGATATTGTTAAAATAAATATTAAAAGCTTTACAAATGACAGCTTAAAAATTGTCATAGACGGCAAACAAGTTTCAAACATGGAAGTCGGTCAGACTTTAACTGTAGGTAAATCAAACTATTACACAAATATAGTTAAAACAAATAATTTAGGGTTTTACGATGTACTGAGAAACAAAATGTTCGGTAAGGGAGGCAGGTAGCTTTATGAAAATAGCAAGACAGGCAAAAATTCTGGAAATTATAGAGCATAACGACATTGAGACACAAGAAGACCTTGCCCAAATGCTTAAAGCTGAAGGGTTTAATGTAACTCAGGCCACAATATCAAGGGATATTCGTGAAATGAAGCTTACCAAAATAGCTACAGAAGGCGGAAAGCAGAAGTATTCCATAATAAACGGCAGTGATACGGAGCTTTCTGAAAGGCTTATACGTGTATTCAGAGATGCTGTGGTGAGGGTGGATTATTCCCAGAACATGATTGTAATTAAAACATTAAACGGCATGGGAATGGCTGTTGCCGTAGCTGTTGACAACATGCAGAGTAATGATATACTTGGTTCCATTGCCGGTGATGATACCGTATTTTGTGTAGCAAGAAATCATAATCAGGCAGTTGATTTTATACAAAAGCTTAATAAAATAATAGGCGGACAATAAAACGTCTTTGAGGTGTAAAAATGCTTGATGAACTTAATATAAAAAATGCGGCTCTTATTAAAAGAGCTGAAATAAAATTTAATAAGGGCTTAAATGTAATTACAGGCGAAACAGGTGCCGGAAAATCAATGGTTATAGGTTCACTGATGTTTGCTTTAGGTGAAAGAGCCTCTAAAGATTTTATACGTGAAGGTGAAAATAAAACGGTTGTTGAAGCTGTGTTTACAGATATAAGTAAAAGTGCCAGAGAATGTGCAGAAGGTATGGGCATAGACTGTTCCGATGATGAGCTTATACTGCAAAGGACTATAAGCCGGGAAGGCAGAACAAGCGGAAGAATTAACGGTACACCTGTTACGGCATCTATGCTTAAAGAGCTTTCAGCAAGGCTTTTGGATATATATAGCCAGCATGAGTCACAGTCACTGCTTAATGCTGCAAAGCATATTGATATATTGGACAGATTCTGTGGTGAAAAAATTGAAGAGCTGAAAAATGATTTGGCATTTCTTGCATCTGATTATAAAAGTGTGCTTTTGCAGTTAAAGGCTATAAGCGGCAATGATGAAGAACGTCAAAGACGCTTGGAGCTGATTGAATATAAAATAAACGATATTGAGTCGGCAGGACTTAAAAACGGTGAGGAAGAAGCACTTATAAGCCGTAAAAAAGTTTTGGCTTCATCAGAAAGACTTATTAAACAGTGCAGACAGTGCCTTGAACTTTTGTATTATGGTAACGGTGACAGTGCTTCGGCTATGGATAAAACAGGTGATGCACTTAAAATATGCGGCACAATGTCTTCAAGCGATGAAAATATTAATACTGTATATGAAGATATAGAAAGTGCTTATACAAATATTCAAAATGCCTCAGAGGCTTTAAAGGATTACTTGGAAAGTATTTCAGCCGACCCTAACGAGATTAACTCTATAGAAGAAAGACTTGATTTAATTTACAGCCTTAAAAAGAAGTACGGCTCATCTGTTGAGGAAATAATTAAGAAAAAAGAAGATGCCATTAAAGAACGTGATTTTATATTAAACAGCGGAGAGTTACGTCAAAAGCTTAATTCAAGAAAAGAAAAAATAGCCGAAGAAATAAAAGTACAGTGCGGAAAAATAACTAAATTAAGAAAAGAAACGGCTGAAGTTTTGCAGCAGAGAATAACAAATGAGCTGCAGGACTTGGAAATGAAAAATGCCGTATTTAAAATAGATATATCCCAAAAAGCAACTTTTAATAACAAGGGCTGGGATAATGTTGAGTTTTTAATTTCTACTAATGCCGGGGAAGGTCTTAAGCCTTTGGCCAAAACGGCTTCCGGCGGTGAAATGTCAAGAGTAATGCTGGGACTTAAAACCGTTATTTCCGGTACGGAGAATATAGGTACATTTGTTTTTGACGAAATTGATACTGGTATAAGCGGAAAAACAGCATCTAAAGTGGCTGAAAAAATGGCTTATATATCTGATAAACAGCAGATAATTTGCATAACACATCTTCCACAAATAGCCTCAATGGCTGACGGAAATATGTTTATAGAAAAAACGGTAGAAAACGGCTCAACTGTAACAACAGTTAACAATATAGAAAATAAAGAAAAAGTATATGAAATTCTGCGTCTTATGGGTTCAAACGAGAGCAGTGCCGCTGTAAAAGCAGCAGAAGAAATGATTGAATATTCCAGTAAAAAGAAAACTGAATTAAGAAATAAATAACATAAAAATCCTGATTAAACTAATCAGGATTTTTATTTTTCCGCACTTATTTTGTAGTTGTATAAGCTAAAACAAAACACCAAAAAAAGCCTATGCTGTTATTTGTGTTTAAAACAAAGGCGGTATCTGCCATATATTACAAAGGCCGTTTAAAAAAGCGTAATAAAAAGGCGAGCTTTTTGCCTTCTTTTTTGTAATAATCAGTTGTCTGTAGACTTGGTTTTGTATGGTACGGTTTCCTGCGCAACTTTAAGCTGCTGCTTTGTATTTGACAGAGACTTAATTTGTCTTTCAAGCATCCATCGCATGAAATCATCTAACAGCTCCCTTTTATCGTTATCAAGCATTGTGTATATGTTTTTAAACTCGTTGAATTGTTCAGGATAATCCCTCTCAACATAAGGATTCCTAATATCATTTACACAAAGGAGATAATCCATAGAAACATCAAAGAATTCAGCAATTTTCTTTAAATCTGTTATTGATGGTTCGTTTCTTCCGGATTCGTAATTAGAGATAGCCGTATAACCATAGTTAAGTATGCTGCCTAACGCACTCTGAGTAAGTTTCCTTTCTTTCCTGAGAGATTTAAGACGCTCTTTGAATTCCAAAATTACCACCTCATCATCTTATATTTTCCCCGCTTTTTAACTTAGGTACTTGTTGTAAAATTTGTCGAAAAAACAAATGGCATTGCGGATATTATATATTTTATTAGTTAGAATTTGAATACCATGTCATACAATAAAAATTAAAATTCACAAAACAAAAAAGAATCCCTACATATACTATACACCACAATATTGAGTTGAACAATAGGTTTTTGTGTAATATAATAATTTTTAATTACTTTGTTAAAAATAAATGCCGCCTGTAAACAATATTATTTATAATTAGTATTATAGCTGCTAAATCTCAAAAAAATACTTTTTAGTAAATAGGTGCGATTTGTTAATTTTTTTAAATATGGAGGAACACTTAAATGAGCAGTAAAAAAGTAGTTATTGGCCTTTCCGGCGGAGTTGACAGCTCTACGGCAGCATATCTTTTGAAAAAAGACGGATATGATGTTACAGCCGTTACAGTTCTTAATTTTGACGGAGGAGAAGAAGCGGCACAAGATGCCGCAAAAGTTGCCCAGTACCTTTCAATTAATCATATTATACTTGATTACAAAAAGAATTTTAAAGAAAAAATAAAAGACATGTTTGTAAATGAATATCTTTCAGGCAGAACGCCTAACCCATGCCTTATATGCAACAGAGAAGTTAAATGGGGTGCACTTATGGAAATTAAAAATCAGATAGGTGCAGACTATATAGCTACAGGACACTATGCAAGGGTTGTAAAGTATGCACCTACGGGAAGACTTGCTGTTAAAATGTCTGACGATATTACAAAAGACCAGACGTATATATTAAGCTATTTGACTCAGCAACAGCTTATGTGCACAATTTTTCCTTTAGGCGGATATACAAAAAAGCAGGTTCGTGAAATAGCCGAAAATGCCGGTATAATGACTTCTCAAAAGCCTGACAGTCAGGAGATATGTTTTATACCTGATAAGGACTATGCAGCCTTTATACAGAATTATACGGGCAAAAAAAGCATATCCGGTAACTATGTTGATATGCAGGGCAATATAATAGGCCAGCATAAAGGCATTATTCATTATACTATAGGCCAAAGGAAAGGTCTTGGCGTTTCTTTTGGCAAGCACATGTTTGTAAACAGCATAAATGCCGATAAAAACGAAATTGTTCTTGGAAGTAATGAAGAGCTTTTTAAAAAAGAGGTTTATGCCGATAAAGTAAACTTTATGGCAGTTGAAAGCATTAAAGAGCCTTTAAGAGCCGAGGCCAAAATCAGATATGCCCATAAAAAAGCTCCATGTACCGTTTATGGTATGGAAAACGGTTTTATAAAATGCGTTTTTGATGAGCCGCAAAGGGCAGCCGCTCCGGGACAGGCTGTTGTAGTTTATGACGGAGATTACTGCCTTTTATCAGGCATAATAGAAAATAATCCAAATAATTGAATTTAAGTTAAAATATGTATAGTAAGGACAGACTTTTTTCAGTCTGTCTTTTCTGCTTTTAACTAAAAAAATGTGCCTTTTCCGACGTTAAAATTTTGTCTGTATAACAAATAGAGTGTTAGGTTAATTTAAACGTGGACTTAATTTTAATAACGGAAGTGATAAAATTGGAAAAAAGACATTTTAATATTAAGCTTATATCCTATATTGTGCCTGTAAGCTTTCTTCTTTTTGGGTTTTATTGTTTAACCCTGCCGCGGCACATAAGCGTTTATGAAAACAGTATTGCCCATATAGGAACAGGTTATGAGCAGGAAAGCCAAGCTGTTATTGAAAATACGGCTGTTCCAGTAAAGGAAAATATCGAAATTGATATAGTAAACGGAACAAATATTTCTGCTGATAATGCCGGGGTTTATAATGCACAGTTTACTTTTTTGGGTATTCCCGTTAAACAAGTAAGCTTAAATGTTGTGCCAAGAACAAAACTTATACCTTGCGGCAATATTTCAGGTGTTGTTATAGAAACAGAAGGCGTTTTGGTACTTGGTACCGGAAAAGTTACCGACGAGAGTGGAAATGAAGTTTCACCATGTTCAGGACTTATTAAAAGCGGTGACAGTGTTGTTTCAGTAAACGGTAAAGAGGTTAATTCTAAGGAAGACTTTACAAAAGCCGTTTCTGAAAGCAACGGCCAGAACATAGATATTTCTGTTGTAAGAAACGGAAAGAGAGTTGAAACAACTGTAACACCGGTTATGAGCCAAAGCGACGGAGAATATAAAATAGGCTGCTGGGTAAGAGATGATACTCAGGGTTTGGGTACTTTAACATTTATTAATCCAGAAAATAACGTATTTGGAGCTTTAGGCCATGGAATATATGATGTAGACACAAATACTCTTATGAATACATCAGGCGGTGTTATGACTCTTTCAGATGTTACGGGAGTAAGAAAGGGAGAAAAAGGCGTTCCGGGTGAAATTAACGGAAGCCTTAACAAAGACAAAATTTTTGGCTCGGTTTTTTCAAATACAAATGCCGGGATTTATGGCGTTATAACACAAAAATCGAACTTGCCTTCAATAACAGATGAGGCTGTTGAAACGGCTATATCAAGTGATGTTCATACAGGCAAAGCTTATATAAAAAGCGATGTGTTAGGCAAAAGCGAACTTTATGAAGTGGAAATTGAAAATATAAACAGACTCGATATTTCTTCTGATAAATCAATGACTGTTAAAATAACAGATGAAAGACTTCTTGAAAAAACAGGAGGCATAGTACAGGGCATGAGCGGCAGTCCTATTTTGCAGGACGGTAAACTCATAGGTGCCCTTACACATGTTTTTGTTAACAATCCTCAAAAAGGTTACGGCATATTTATTGATAACATGCTTATTAAAGCCGATGAGGCTGTTGCCAAAAACTGATATTTTACAAACACTTTATGCTGTTTTAACGACTTTTCGCGCAATATTGATGATTTACCCCATAAAAATATTATATATTCATATTGCATGAAATTTAGGGGAGGAATTCTTATGGGGAACACAGGAATTATTACAAAAACAAACAAAATAACTTTACTTTTGGCTTGCTGTGACGATGTTAAGCAGGACAGGATTAAAGCCTGCATAAATAGTACTAACAGCATTATAATTTCTCAGTCTGTATCAGACGGAAAAAGCGCATTAAAAGCCATAGAGAAAAACTATTTTTCTGCTGCCGTTATATATCTGGGGCTATTTGGTAATGACGGTCTTTGGGTAATTGAGCAGATTAAAAGAAAAAATTACAAAAATATGCGTCTTATTGCCGTAAATGATACAGAAAACATTATGTTTTCAAAACTGGCTCTTTCCTGCGGTGCTGATTACTGTCTTACTGAACCTTTTGACACTGATATTCTTATTAGCAGAATTACACAGCTGTGCTCTGATTTAAAGGAAGAAACACAAAAAGAAGAAAAAAAACAGTGTGTTCGTCTTTCGGAAATTATAACTAAAATAGGCATACGTCCGGGATTAAAAGGCTACAGCTATATAAAGAGGGCAGTTTCTCATGTCCTTGAAAATCCTACATTTTTAAGCGGAGTGACAAAAAATTTGTATCCCGAAATAGCCATGGAGTTTAAAACACAGCCAAAGTGTGTTGAAAGAGATATAAGGCACTGTATCAATGTTTCATGGTATAATGCCCAGAGCCAGTATAAAAACATATTCGGATTTGAGTTTTATAAAAAGCCGACAAATAAAGAATTAATTCATGCAATAGCGGAGTATATAAGCGAGTTTGAAAGAGTAGAAAGCAATTAAAAAACAAAAAGCGGCCTGTTTAATTTAATGTTAACAGACCGTTTTTGTTTTATTTTATAAAATCACTACAGTTTTTGCAAAGCTCCTCAATAGTATTTATTAAAAGACACACATGGTATCCGTCACAAACGGCATGAGTTGCAAATACAGTAAAAGGCAGAAATGTTTCGTTGTCCTGCTTAAAATACTTACCGAAAACAATAACAGGAAAAAGCATAGGCGAAGGAGAGTATGTGTCGTAACTGCAAGCAGAAAAGCTAAGCCATGGCACACAGGATAAAGGAATAAAATTATCGGGTTTATCCGGTTTTGCTTTTACACCTTTTACATCTTTGTATTTTTCCATATCATTTACGGCATTGTTGTAGAATTCTTTAAAATCTTTGCTGTAAGGTGTCCAAATATCTGAAAAAGTTTTATCGTCTTTATGAAAAATTGTATAAGACGGGTTGCAGTAATCGTAATAACCAAGGTTTCCGTCTTTATCAACTGCCATTCTCATTTCTTTTATATCGTTAATAGCCCGCATTATTACATAAATAAATGTAGGATAAAATTTTAATGACTCAGATTTGGTTTTTTCCAATAAATTTGTAATGTTAATGTTGTAAGACATATTAATTTTTGAATTTATAAAATTAATGTAGTAGTTATAATGCTCAGCCCTTGGGTATGTGCCGAAATCAATTTTGTAAAACATGGGCAACACTCCTTTTGATAAATTATAACATATAAACTTTATTTTAGTATTTATTATTTTGTAAAGATTCAAACTTACTTTGCAAAACATAAAAATAATGGTAAAATGCTTAAAATAAAGTATTATTGACAAATGAAATATGATTGTATATACTATACTTTATCATAGTAGAGTGATAAAGTTATAAAGGTGGGTTATTATGCTGGATTTTAAACTTCATACTCCTATTGGTGTAGGAGATTTGCTTCCTGATGAAACAGAGAGCAAAAGAATTGTTACAAGAAAAATTGAAAATGTTTTTGAAAGCTACGGCTACAGGGCAGTTGAAAGCCCTATGTTTGAGTATATAGAGGTTTTTTCCGATGAAAAAATGGGCTCTATAAGCCCAAAGGAAATGTTCAGATTTTTTGATAAAGACGGCTCAACACTTGCTTTAAGAAGTGATATGACACCTCCTATTGCAAGAATGGCGGCCACTGCTTTTGAGGGAGAAGCTCTGCCGCTTAGGCTTTGCTATTACGGCAATGCTTTTAGGGACTCAAAGAGCTATCAGGGTAAAAAGTGTGAATTTGCACAGGCCGGAATTGAGCTTATGGGTTCAGACAGTGCCGAGGCTGATGCAGAGGCAATAGCTATTTCGGTTAAAAGTGTACTGGCCTGCGGTATTAAAGAATTTAAGCTTAATATAGGTCAGGTTCAGTTCTTTAATGCCATACTTGATGAAACAGGCTTTAATGAGAAAGATAAAAATTTTATTAAGGATTTAATTGCAAACCGTAATTATGCGGGTGTTGAATTTTTTGTTAAAGAAAAAATTATGCCGCAGAATGTTAAAAAGCTGTTTTTGGAACTTCCACGTCTTGTTGGCGGCATGGAGATAATAGAGTATACAAAAACATTAACAAAGAGTGTTGAGGCACAGAAAGCCCTTGATTATATGGAAAAACTTTATAATCTGCTTGTGCTTCATGGTGTAAGCCCGTATATATCTTTTGATATGGGTATGGTAAATAAACTTAATTACTATACAGGCATAATATTCAGGGGATATACATACGGCACAGGATATTCTATTATAGACGGCGGCAGATACAATAATCTTGTAAAACAGTTTGGCCGTGATATACCGGCTGTTGGCTTTGCTGTTAAAGTAGATGAAATTTTAAATGTTCTTGACAGAAACGGTGTTCAGCTTGCAAAAGGCGGAGCAAAGGCAATGATTGCTTCAAGTCAGGCCGGTTTAGCTTCTGCTCTTAAAATAGCTGAGATTTATCGTAATGCCGGCATTAAGGTGGAAGGCAGTCTTTGCGGTTACGATTTAGAGGATAATATAAGATATATGCAGTTAAAAGGCATAGAGTCACTTATATACTTTAAAGATGCAATTAATATTAAATATTTGCGTTATGACGAAAAAGTCGGCATTGTTTCGGCAGATATTACAATAGAAGACTTGGTTATGCCGGGTAAGGAGGAATAAAAATGAGATACTTAACTTTTGCCTTGGCTAAAGGCAGACTTGCCGAACAGACAATGGACCTTCTTGAAAGAATAGGCATGCCATGTGAGGAAATGAAAGAAAAATCCAGAAAACTTATATTTGTTAATGAAGACTTAAAGCTTAAAATATTCCTTGCCAAAACAAGCGATGTGCCTACTTATGTGGAGCATTGTGCCGCTGATATTGGTGTTGTTGGCAAAGACACTATTATGGAAGAAAACAGAAATATATACGAAATGCTTGACTTGGGTTTGGGCAAATGCCGTATGTGTGTTGCCGGTCTTCCAGAAATGAAAGATAAAATACATAAATGCCATTCTTTGAGAGTTGCTACAAAATACCCAAATATAGCAAGAGAGTATTTTTATCATCAAATGCACCAGACAGTTGAAATTATAAAACTTAACGGCTCTGTAGAGCTTGCACCTATTGTAGGTCTTTCAGACTGTATTGTAGATATTGTCGAAAGCGGTGCAACACTTAGAGAAAACGGTCTTGTGGTATTTGAGGAAATTTGTCCGCTTTCTGCAAGAATTGTTGTAAACAGAGTAAGCATGAAAATGGAGCACGAAAGAATTATAGATGTAATGGATAAAATAAGAGGCCTTTTAAAGGAGGACTTAGTATGATAGACCTTATACGCTGTGACACCGAAGAAGGTAAACAAAAACTTGGCAAAATACTTTCCAGAAGCCAGCTTGAACACGGAAATGTACAGGAAATAGTTGACGGAATACTTAAAGACGTTAAATCAAGAGGAGACGAAGCAGTTTTTGAGTATACCGAAAAATTTGATAAATTAAAAATAACAGCTGAAAATATAAAAGTAACTGAAGAAGAAATCAAATATGCATATTCTGTTGTAAGCCCTGAGCTTATTGATGTTATTAAAAAATCAGCTCAGAGGATTAAGGCTTTTCACGAAAAACAGAAAAGAAACAGCTGGTTTGAGCCTTCACCAAACGGTGAAATTATGGGCCAGATGATTAGACCGCTTGAAAAAGTAGGCGTTTATGTTCCGGGCGGAAAAGCGGCTTATCCTTCATCAGTGCTTATGAATGTTATGCCGGCTCATGTGGCAGGTGTTAAACATATTTATATGACAACACCGGCACAAAAAGACGGCAGAGTTTATCCTACAACCATTGTAGCCGCTAAAGAAGCAGGTGTTGACGAAATATTTAAAATAGGCGGAGCTCAGGCAATAGCTGCTTTGGCTTACGGCACAAAAAGCGTTCCTAAGGTTGATAAAATATGTGGACCGGGAAATATATTTGTTGCTCTTGCCAAAAAATCCGTTTACGGCTATGTAAATATAGATTCCGTTGCAGGACCAAGCGAAATACTTGTTTTAGCTGATGACAGTGCCAACCCGGTTTATGTTGCTGCCGACCTTCTTTCACAGGCAGAGCATGACGAACTGGCTTCGGCTATACTTGTTACTACAAGCGAAAAACTGGCTTTAAGCGTTCGTGATGAAATAGAAAAACAGACTCAAAAACTTGAAAGAAAAGAAATTATAAATAAATCAATAGATAATTACGGTGCAATTATAATTGCCGACTCAATAGAGGAAGCCTGTGAGTTTTCAAATGCCATAGCTCCTGAGCACATGGAAGTTTGCACTTTATCGCCTTTTGAAGTTCTTCCGCTTATTCAAAATGCCGGTGCAGTGTTCTTAGGCCACTATTCGCCGGAACCTTTAGGCGATTATATGGCAGGCCCTAACCATGTTCTTCCTACAGGCGGCACAGCAAGATTCTTTTCACCGCTTTCAGTTGATGACTTTATTAAAAAGTCAAGTATAATATCATTCAGCAAAGACGCTCTTTTAAATTTAAGTGATGATATTATATCCTTTGCAAATGCCGAAGGCCTTACAGCTCATGCCAATGCCGTTAGAGTAAGAAAAGAAAGCTGAAAAGGAGCGTGGTAAAATGAGAAACGCCGAAATAATGCGTGATACTTTTGAAACTAAAATTAAAATGAAAATAGACCTTGACGGAACAGGGGAAAACAATATTTCAACAGGCATAGGCTTTTTTGACCACATGCTTACTCATATTTCAAAGCATGGCTTTATAGATATGGATGTAGATGCCAAAGGCGATGTTGAAGTTGACTGCCACCATACAATAGAAGATGTGGGAATTGTTCTTGGCAAATGCATAACAAGAGCATTGGGGGATAAAGCCGGAATTAAAAGATACGGATTTTTTATACTGCCTATGGACGAAGCTCTTATACTTTGCTCAATGGATATTTCGGGCAGACCATATCTTAACTTTGATGTAACTTTCCCAACACAAAAATGCGGTGATATGGATATGGAAATGGTTGAGGAATTTTTCAGAGCAGTTTGTGCCAATGCCGGAATAGACATGCATATTAAAATGTTTTACGGCAAAAACAGCCACCATATAGCCGAGGGTATATTTAAGGCATTCGGCAAAGCTCTTGATATGGCTGTTTCTATTGATGACAGAATAGACGGTGTACTTTCAACAAAAGGCATGCTGGAGGTGTAATATGATAGCTATAATTGACTACGGCATGGGAAATTTAAGAAGTGTTCAAAAAGCTTTTGAATTTTTGGGATTTGATGCCGAAATTACAGATAATCCCGAAAAAATAGCCGGTGCCGATAAGGTTGTTCTTCCTGGTGTAGGTGCATTTTGTGATGCCATAAACACATTAAGGGAAAAAGAAATAGACAAGGTTATATATCATATTGTAGACGAGAAAAAGCCGTTTTTAGGTATTTGTCTTGGTATGCAGATGATGTTTGATAAAAGCTACGAAAACGGAGAGTATACGGGTCTTGGTCTTATGCCGGGAGAAATAGTTCTTCTTCCAAAAGACCAGATAATACCTCAGATAGGCTGGAATAACCTTGATATAAAAATGAGAAGCCCTCTTTTTGAAGGTTTGGAAGATGAGCCTTATGTGTATTTTGTTCATTCCTACAGGCTTAAAACAAATGCTCCTGTTGTAAGTGCTACTTGCTTTTATGGTGAAGAAATACAGGTGGCGGCACAAAAAGACAATGTTTTTGCTCTCCAGTTCCACCCGGAAAAAAGCGGTGATACAGGGCTTAAGATACTTAATAATTTTGGAAGGCTGTGATTTTTATGCAGATTTATCCTGCAATAGATTTAAAAAACGGACAATGTGTAAGGCTTAAACAAGGGAGTTTTGACGACGTAACATCTTACGGTGATGACCCGGTTCAGAGAGCTAAAATTTGGGAACAGGCCGGAGCTACATATATTCATGTTGTGGATTTAGACGGAGCAAGAACAGGCAACAGCTATAATAAAGAAGCTATTAAAAAAATAGTTTCATCTGTTAATGTGCCTGTCCAAACTGGCGGCGGTATACGTTCAATGCGTGATATAGAACAGAGAATAGATGCCGGAGTTTCACGTGTTATAATAGGTACTGCGGCAGTTAATAACCCGGAGCTTGTTAAAGAAGCTGTTAAAATTTACGGTGATAAAATAGCCGTTGGCATAGATGCTTCAAAAGGCATGGTTGCTACTGACGGCTGGGAAAAAATAAGCGATGTACCGGCAATAGAGCTTTGTAAAAAAATGGCCGAAATAGGTGTTAAAACAGTTGTTTATACCGATATTTCTAAAGACGGAATGATGTCTGGCCCTAATATTGAAAGCACAAAAGAGCTGGTTGAGCAAAGCGGTATTAATATTATAGCTTCAGGCGGTGTAAGTACAATGAGTGATTTGGAAGGCGTTGCTTCAATAGGTGCACAGGGTGTTATAATAGGCAAGGCACTTTACCAAGGAGCTCTTGATTTAAAAGAAGTTATTGAGCGTTTTGAAAAATAAAACTGGAGGTGCTTTATTTGCACACTAAAAGAATTATACCATGCCTTGATGTAAACGCCGGCAGGGTTGTTAAAGGCATTAACTTTGTAAACTTTAAAGATGCCGGAGACCCTGTTGAAGCCGCTAAGTTTTATAATAAGTCAATGGCAGACGAGCTGGTATTTCTTGATATAACAGCTTCAGCCGATGACAGAAATATAATGCTGGATGTAGTAAGCAAAACAGCGGAGCAGGTGTTTATTCCACTTACAGTAGGCGGCGGAATAAGAAGCATAGATGACTTTAGAAAAATACTTTCAGCCGGAGCCGATAAAATTTCAGTTAATTCAGCGGCTTTAAAAAGACCGGAGCTTATTAACGAAGCAGCCAGAAGATTTGGCAGTCAGTGTGTTGTAGTTGCCATAGATGCCAAAAGACGTCCCGGCGGCGGTTTTGATGTGTATTTAAACGGCGGCCGAGTTAATACAGGAAAAGACGCTGTTTTATGGGCAAAAGAAGCCTTCGACAGAGGAGCAGGTGAGATACTTCTTACAAGTATGGACTGTGACGGAGTTAAAAACGGATATGATTTAGAGCTTACAAAGGCTGTTTCCGACGCTGTGTCAATACCTGTTATAGCTTCCGGCGGAGCAGGTAAAATGGAGCATTTTTATGATGCTTTAACAGAAGGCGGAGCTGATGCAGCTCTTGCTGCAAGTCTTTTCCACTTTAGAGAAATGGAAATAGTTGATTTAAAGAAATATTTAAAAGGCAGAAATGTGCCTGTAAGGCTGTAAGGAGAAAAACAATGGGTTTTGCAGATACTTTAAAATATGACGAAAAAGGGCTTATACCTGTAATTGCTCAGGATTATAAAAATAATCAGGTTTTAATGCTGGCTTATGCCAATAAAGAAGCTGTTGAACGTACTGTAAAAGAAGGCATATGCTATTATTACTCACGCAGCAGACAGGAATTATGGCATAAAGGCGATACATCGGGACATTTTCAGATAGTTAAGGAAATTTATTTCGACTGTGACAGCGATGCACTTTTAATTAAAGTAGACCAGATAGGTGCAGCATGTCATACAGGCAAAAGAAGCTGTTTTTACAGGGATGTTAACGGAAAAGAGGTACTTTAATGGATTATTCCAAAGTTTTATATGCACTTTATGAAGTAATTGAGGACAGAAAAAAGAACCCGAAGGAAGGCTCTTACACCAACTACCTTATGGAAAAAGGTATTGATAAAATACTTAAAAAAGTAGGTGAGGAGTGCACAGAAACAGTTATAGCGGCCAAAAACGGTGTAAAAAGCGAAACTGTTTACGAAATTTGTGATTTAATGTATCATCTTTCAGTGCTTATGGAAGAACAGGGCATTACATGGGATGATATATTCTCGGAGCTTGCCAAAAGAGAGCTTAAAGAGGGCAACCTTAAAAAGTTCAATACAAGAGGCGAAATTTAATTTATATATGACTTCCGTATTTTTAAATACAGGAAGTCTTTTTTTGTTCCATAAAGACGAATACTGCAATAATTTTGTATACGAAACCCTTTGTTATAGTGTAATGCTATGGTTTAAAATTTTATTGGAGGTGGTTTGGGCAATGAAAATTTTAAGCCACAGCACAGAGGAAAAAATTCGGTTTATGGAAGAAATGGATAAAATAAGGGAAGATTATGTAAAAAAATCAGCTGAGCTTTCAAATAGTTTTTGCAGTGCTTTTTATGCTCTTATGGCGGAATTTGCCGCAATAGATGCACAGGAAAGCTTCTGTGGTACATATTGCAGAAGCAATGTGTTTAATAAATATATGCCTTATATGGATAGTGAAAGAAAACACAGGTTTTTTAAAATTATGGCTATGCATCATACAATACAAATGCTGGCTAAAAAACGTGATAAGCTGGATTTTTATGTAGTAAGTGTATGTTTTTATAAAGTTTATGATTTGGAAGAAAGCGAGAAAAAGCTTTTTGAGATATTATATAGATATCGCATGTCTTTTCCAAAACAGTTCCCAGATGCTTTTTCCAAAACAGCTCTTAAGTATATGTTTGGCAGAGAGGAAACAAATATATTTGCAATAGCCTTTTTGGAAAACTTCTGCTATAATTCTTTTAAAACTTTTTTGAAATATTTCTCGGAATATATTTCAATTAACAGAAGAATTAAGTTATCAAGTTTAAACCAAGCAGCGGGGGCGTAAAAAAATGGGAACGGTCTTTACTGATGAACAGAAAAAAGCAATATATACAAGAAATTCTGATATTATAGTTTCGGCATCTGCCGGAAGCGGTAAAACGGCCGTTCTTGTTGAAAGAATTATAAAAATTATAACAGAAAATCAAACACCAGTTGATATTGATAATCTGCTTGTTGTAACTTTTACAAGTGCAGCAGCTTCTGAAATGCGTGAGAGAATATCAAAGGCACTTGCAAAAGCCGTTGAAGATGGTGCTGATGAGCATGTATCAAGGCAGATAGCTCTTATTAATCATGCAGATATAACGACTATTCATTCTTTCTGTATGAAAACAGTACGTGAAAACTACACAAAGCTTAATATAGACCCGGATTTCAGGATAGCTGACGAAAACGAATGTGAGATTATTAAAGGCACTGTTTTAGAAGAACTTTTTGA
>CALWSS010000146.1 GCA_944384255.1 uncultured Clostridia bacterium | reverse complement strand
TATACATAATAAGCGATGAACCTTATCGCGAGCTTGTTTACGATGGAATTAAAGTTCCTTTTGTGCCAGACTATTACAACAACACTTTTATAGCATATTCCTACAGTAA
This sequence comes from uncultured Clostridia bacterium, assembly GCA_944384255.1. Classification (GTDB taxonomy): domain Bacteria; phylum Bacillota; class Clostridia; order Lachnospirales; family Anaerotignaceae; genus Neoanaerotignum_A. Next base: position 2,461 of record CALWSS010000146.1, on the reverse strand, counting down.
ATCCCTTTCACTTCCTGGTGAAAGAATTGGCTATGTATGTGTCAACTCTGCCGCTGATGGCTTTGATGATATTGTATCATGCTTGAACGTAGCTAATCGTATATGCGGCTTTGTAAATGCACCTACTTTGTGGCAGAAAGTTATTCCATATTGTGCTGACTTAAAAGTTGATATTTCTGTTTATGAACAGAACAGAAAAGACCTTTACAACATGCTTACAGAGCTTGGCTACGAATGTGTTAAACCACAGGGTGCTTTTTACATGTTCCCAAAAACACTTATAGCCGATGACAAAGCTTTCTGCAATGCAGCTAAGGAATTCAGACTTCTTATTGTTCCGGGCTCATCATTTGGCTGCCCTGGCTTTACACGTATTTCCTACTGTGTATCACATGATACAGTTATTAACTCATACGACAGCTTTAAGGCACTTAAAGAAAAATTTTCTAAATAAACACGAGGTATTATTATGACAAAGCCATGGTTAGATAAATTACGTAAAGTAGACCCTTATGTACCCGGTGAGCAGTCCAAAAATAAAAACATAATTAAGCTTAATGCCAACGAAAACCCTTATCCGCCTTCACCAAAGGCAATGGAAGCATTAAAAAATATTACAGAAAAACAGCTTTCTCTTTACCCAAATTCCGGTGCAGCGCCTTTAATAGAAGCTTTAGCAGAATATTACAAAGTAAGTACGGAGCAGGTTTTTGCCGGCAACGGAAGCGATGATGTTTTAGCTCTTTGCTTTATGGCGTTTTTTAACTCCAAAAAGCCTATACTTTTCCCGGATATTACATACTCATTTTACCCTGTTTGGTGCAGACTTTTTAATATTCCTTACGAAAATCCGGCTATTGATGACAATTTCAAAATCAATCCGAAGGATTATTACAAAGAAAACGGCGGCGTTATACTGCCTAACCCTAATGCACCTACAGGCATAAGCGAAGGCAAAGAGTTTATAACAGACATACTGGAACACAACAAAGACTGTATTGTTATTATAGACGAAGCCTATGTGGATTTTGGCGGCTACAGCTGTGTTGAGCTTATAGAAAAATACGACAACCTTGTTGTTGTGCAGACATTCTCAAAATCCCGTTCTTTAGCCGGTATGAGAATTGGTACGGCAGTGGCAAGCAAAGAGCTTATAAGTGAATTAAACGCCGTTAAAAACTGCTATAACTCATATACTCTCGATTCTGTAGCCATTGCCTGTGGAGCAGCGGCTGTTAAAGATGACGAGTATTTCAGAAGTGTTCTTTCAAAAATAATTTCAACAAGAGACCGAATTTCGGAAGAATTTAAAGAGCTTGGCTTTACTGTTTATCCGTCACATTCAAACTTTATATTTGTTACAAAAGAAGATGTGTCGGCTAAAGAGCTTTTTGAATATTTAAAATCAAACAACATATTCATAAGATACTTTAATCTTCCAAGAATAAACAATCATTTACGTATTACTATAGGAACCGATGAACAGATGGATACACTTATGGAATATGTAAAAAAATACTTAAATAAATAAAAAAATAAAACCAACAAAAGGCTCATGGGTTAACTCAATGAGTCTTTTTTAAACTAATTTTGAAAAAGAGAAAGGACAGTGAAAATGGAAAATAACAACACTTTTAATACGGAAAACTTTATGACGGAATTTATATCTGCCGTAAAAAATACTTTTAAAAACAGAATAGTGTTTATAGGCCTTCAGGGAAGCAGAGCAAGGAACGAAGAAACGCAAAACAGCGATATAGACACAGTAGTTATACTTGAGAAACTTTTGTTTGATGATTTAATTTCTTATAGGGAAACAATTAAAAATCTGCCTCACCGAGATAAAATATGTGGCTTTATATCTGGCAAAAATGAACTTGTAAATTGGGAAAAAAGTGAATTATTTCAGTTTTATTACGATGCTGTTCCTTACTTTGGTAATTTGGATTTTATAAAAGAACTTATAACTCTTGAAGATATAAAGCACTCCATAAAAACCGGAGCCTGCAGCATTTATCATGCTTGCTGTCACAATACACTGCACGAAAACAGCAATGATATTTTGAAAGAACTTTTAAAAACAGCTGTAATTACAATTCAGGCATCTGTATTTTTAAGAAGTGGAAAATACGTAAAGTATAAAAAAGAATTGCTAAATTACGCAAAAGATGAAGAAAAAGAAATTATAAATTATTATTTAATAAGCAGAGATACAAAAGAAAAAACTCTTGATTTTTATATTGTTTCAAAAGCATTATTTAATTTTTCAAAAAGTATTATAAATAGCTAAAAACCGACGGAATTAATTCCGCCGGTTTAGTTTTTAATTATGCCTCTGTTTTCCAAAGACCATGAAGGTTGCAGTACTCATAAGCTGCTACAACTTTTTCGCCTTCTGCTACATAAAATACAGCTTCAGGTTTTTCATTTGGAATAAGAGATTTTTTATACATAGCCTTAT
>CALWSS010000145.1 GCA_944384255.1 uncultured Clostridia bacterium | reverse complement strand
TCAAGTGAGATATTGCTATGGTCGCATAATTTTGAGTATAGATAAGCCAGAGATATAACAACAAAGAATAAATTTACAACACTTGGTGGACTTGCAATTATTGGTATTAAAATATTGTTTCTTATGAGGTGACATCAAAAAGTTAGAATTTTTGACGGTACATTATGCATAGTAATACTTTTTTGTATTTTAAGTTTCTATGTTATACTCATTTATTTTTTTCCAAAGTGTTGAACGGCTTATGCCAAGGTATGATGCTGTTTTCTGTTTGTTATATCTGCATTTTTCAAGGGCAGAAATTATAAGTGATTTTTCGTCATTATTGTCAGATTGGGTACTTTCTTTTTTTGTATCTTTTGTATAAGAAATATCTGATATTTTCTGATATTCAGGCATAACATCGTATATGTCTTTTTCTGTTATTGTTTCGCCTTGCTTTAATACAGATAGTCTTTCGCATATATTAAAAAGCTGCCTTATGTTTCCGTTCCATTTATAGTTCATAAGTGCTTTGTATGCTTCGTTTGTTATATCTGTATCAGGTGCGTTTTCAAGAAAATATTTTTTTACAAGTATAGGTATATCTTCTTTTCTTTGGGAAAGAGGAGGTATATTTATTCTTAATACATCAAGCCTATAAAGGAGGTCTTCTCTAAACTCTTCCTTTTCAACGAGCTTTTCAAGATTTTTGTTTGTGGCAGCTATTATTCGAACGTTTATTGAAAGAACTTTATCACTGCCTATAGGCATAATTTCTCTTTCCTGTATGGCTCTTAAAAGCTTTGCCTGAAACTGCAATGGTATTTCGCCTATTTCATCAAGAAAAAGAGTGCCGTTATGAGCAAGCTCAAAGTAGCCTTGTTTACCGTTTTTTCTTGCTCCGGTAAATGCTCCTGCTGTGTAGCCAAAAAGTTCACTTTCAAGTAGATTATCCGGAATAGCAGCACAGTTTACAGCTACAAATGGTCCTTCTTTTCTAAGGCTGTGGTTATGTATGCTTTGGGCAAACATTTCTTTGCCTGTACCGCTTTGACCTATAAGCAGTACATTTGAGTTTGTACGGCTATATTTTTTAGCTATTTCTATAGTGCTTTTTATTTGGGCAGAAACGCCTGTAATATCATCAAAAGTCATTTTTGCCACATGACCTTTATTATATATTTTTCGTCTTATGTCGTTTTCCAAAAACATAATATCGCTTACGCTTTGGAATATAACAACTATACCCATATTGGTATGTTGAACAATAACTGGGCATTTGTTTATGGTAAGCATTGTGTCTTTGTATTTAAGAATTTCGTTTGTGCATGTGGTGTTTGCTAAAAGAAGCTTTTTAAACTCTATTGTAAATGGTGCATCCATAACCCTCATACCAGTTATATCCTGCTCAAGTTTTAATATTTTTATGGCAGTTTGATTTATTGTCCTTATACGGTTTTGGGCATCTATTGATATAAGTCCTTCTTTTGATGTATTAAGAAGAATTTGCATACGTTTTGTTTTTTCCTGTTCAATACGGCTTATTTCAGCGGCTCTTTTTGCTGCTGTTATACTTTGCCAAAAAGAGTCACGGCCTGTTTCTATAAACATATTTGGTACATTTATACTGCTTGCATATGAACATGTGTTTACACCACCAACTATGGCATCACAGCCGTCTTTTATAGCTTGGTCTACGAGCTGAGGACCATTCCATTCCTGGGTAAGTATGTATGTATTTACGGATATTTTAAGAAAGTCCTGTATTTCTGTTGCACCCATAACCATATTATGAGATGCTATAATGCCTACTTTTTTGGCATTAAATTTTTCAATGCACTTTAAAACAACACGAAGGGTATCTGTGGCAGGAACAGGGATTTCTATAACGGGAATGTCGCCTTGTATACTTTTTAATATTTATGCCCAAAGACCTCTTGTTATGATTACATCAGCCTCTATTTTTTTTGAACCTATGTTTTCATTGGTTATAATAACTTCTTCCATGGAGTAATCCTCTAAGGAATAGTCTTTAGAAAGCTCGTTATGCTGATTAAATATATCAAATGCATCTTTTATAAAATTATTACAAGGTACAGCTAAGGCGAATCTAATCATAAAAGTGTCCTCCCAAATTTTTTAGTATATATTAAGTATACATTAAAAATGTTATTAATCAACAAAATGTGTTAAAAAACATAATGTATATAGACAAAATGTTTTTGATAATGTATTTGTTTTGTTTTAAGATTGTTTTATTTTGAATATATAAAGCATTTTTTTAGAATTTTATATATTATTTACAAAATAAAACAATAAAATTAATGGATATATACCAAAAAAAGTTTATTATGAAGTTTTGGCACACGTATTGCTCTTAATATAGATAAATAAAAAAATCTAAGTAGGAGGATGGATATGCTTAGGCAGAATGAAATATTTTATAACAAAGTTAAATGGCTATTAAAAGAAAGAAAAAAGACTGTTGGAGCATGGCTCCAAACAGGAAGTAATATAACAGCCGAAATTTTTGGCAAAGCAGGTTTTGATTTTGTTATGGTTGATATGGAGCATGGACCAGGAGATATTATGACTCTCATTCATCAGCTTCAGGCAATGTCTAAATTTGATGTTGCACCTTTTGCCAGAGCTCCATGGAATGATCCAGTAGCAATTAAAAAAATATTAGATGCAGGGGTATATGGAGTCCTAATACCTTATGTAAGTACTAAAGAAGAGGCAGAGATGGCTGTAAAGGCATGCAAATACCCTCTTGAGGGTATAAGAGGTGTTGCACCTAGTCCAAGAGCTGGTGGATTTGGCATGAATGGTAATAACTACCTTGAAAATGCCAATGAGCAGACAGTTGTAATGACAGCAATGGAAACACCGGAGGCAGTTGCCAATATTGATGAAATTGTTAAAGTAAATGGTCTTGATGGTATATTTATAGGACCTATGGATTTAGCAACATCAATGGGGTATTTTTGTAACCCTAAAAATCCGGAAGTACAGGACGCTATTAAAAAAATTGAAAAAGCTGTTCTTGATTCAGATAAGTTTTTAGGCACAGTTGCCGGCAGTTTTGAACAGGCTCAGGCTCTTTATGATAAGGGTTATAGTTTGGTTGTTGTTATGTCAGACAGTACAAGCCTTGCAAAGCTTGCAATAGATAATGTAAATAAATTTAGGGATGCTTATCCAAATAGATGAAAAGGAGAGATTTATTATGAAAAAAAGATTTGGTGCTTTATTAATGACAGCTATAATAGCAATAAGTTTTGCAGGATGTAGCTCATCAAATGATTCTGCTTCAAGTGGAGAAACATCTTCATCATCAACAGCCTCTGTATCATCAGGAAGTACTTCTTCAACAACATTCCCAAAAAAGCCTATCCAGATTATATGCCCTGTTAAAGCCGGTGGTGATACAGACTACAATACAAGAGTATTTGCACAGTATCTTTCAAAATATTTAGATACAGATGTTGTTGTAACAAATGTAGAAGGTGGAGCTACAATACTTGGTATGCAGCAAGTTCTTGATGGAGCACCAGATGGATATACACTTGTTGTTAATGGTCTTGATGCATACATACCTAATATGATGGGAACAACGGATGTGACTATAGACAGCTTTAAAACAGTAGGTATCCCTCTTTTTGACAACACAACAGTTCTTGTAGCAAACTCTAAGTCAGGATATAAAGACCTTGCAGATGTAGTTGAAAGGACAAAAGAAAACCCAAGAACAATTGAATATGGCATGAAAGTTGGAGCAGCAAACCAGATTTACGGTGTTGCTATGGACTCTGTTTGGGGAAGTGCATTTAAACCTATGGACGTAGGAAATAACTCAGCAAAGCTTACAGCTCTTCTTGGTGAACAGACAGATACAGCAGTTCTTTCATACGCTCTTGCAAAAGATTATTTTGAAACAGGAGAATTCCAAGCATTATGCCTTTTAGGTGCTGATAGGAATCCATTACTCCCAGACGTTCCTGTTCCGGCTGACTATGGTCTTGAAAATATTGACTGCAGCAAATGGTTCTGGTTTGGTGTTCACCCTGACACACCTGATGAAATAGTTGATATATTATCAGATGCATTTGAAAAAGTAACACAGGATGAAGAATACATCAAAACAATGGAAGCAAACTATCTTACAGTTGATTATATAGCAAAAGAAGAAGCTCATGATTATGCAAATACATTCTTTGAAGAAACACTTCTTCCATATAAAGATGAGTTTTTAGCACAGCAGTAAATTTATAATGGAGGGTCATTATGAATAACTATAAAAGAGATATAGTATCAGCTTTTATATTTATAGTTTTGGGAGTACTTATATATGCAGGCTCTTATTCTATAATTGTTACAAAAGCTGATACTATGGGCCCTCAGTTTTTTCCTCGTTTAGTAGCTGTATGTATGATTGGCCTTTCAATTATTCAAATAATAAAAAGTATTATGCTCCTTAAGAAGGAAAAAACTGAAACAGCCCTTAATTTTAAAATAAATAAAAAAGTCATTATCTCAATAATAGTATTATTTGCTTATGCACTTTTGGTTGAAAAAGTTGGATTTTTAATTTTAACAATTATTTATGTATTTATACAGATATATCTTTTATTGCCACAAAACAAATATAAAGATAAAAAAACAGTTATAATAACATCTATTGTTTCAGTTGCAGCACCAGTTATTATTTATTTTACATTTTATGAAGCATTTAGCATATTCCTTCCACCGGGAATATTGGGATAGGAGGAAATTATGGGACTTATTAATGGTTTTATATCTATAATGGATCCATTTACACTGTTTCTTATAGTAATCGGTGTTCTTATGGGTATAGTATTTGGTGCCATACCAGGACTTTCAGCCTTTACAGCTTTAGCTTTATTTTTGCCTATAACATTTACAATGGAACCTATAAATGGAATTTCATTTCTTATGGCTATATATGTTGGAGGTCTTTCAGGTGGTCTTATCTCAGCCATACTTTTAGGTATACCGGGAATACCATCTTCGATAGCAACTTGTTTTGATGGTTATCCAATGGCAAAAAGCGGTGAAGCAGGAAAAGCACTTGGTATAGCAATACTCTTTTCATTTATTGGCGGTATATTTGGTGCCGTAATACTTGTTATATGTGGTCCTGCAATAGCAAGATTTGCACTTAAGTTTGGACCTTATGAATATTTTGCAATGATTTTATTTGCGCTTACAACTGTTTCTGGTCTTTCATCAGGAAATGTTGCAAGAGGTTTATTATTTTGCCTTTTGGGTATAGCTGTTTCATTTGTAGGTATTGACAGACTTAGTTCATACACAAGATACACAATGGGAATTGCTCAGCTTTCAGCTGGATTTAATATTGTACCTATACTTATTGGTACATTTGCCGTTTCTCAAATTATTGAATCAAGTGAAAATGTAAAAGAAGGTATATATAAAATAAAATCAGCAAGAGTAAAAGGTTTTGGTATTTCATTTAAAGAATTTATTTATCAGCTTAAAAATGCAATTCCTTCAGCTATAATTGGTCTTGTAATTGGTATTCTTCCTGGCATAGGAGGTAATGTTTCAAACTTAATGGCCTATACATTTTGTAAGAAACGCTCTAAGTATCCGGAAAAATTTGGAACAGGTTGTGTTGATGGTATTGTTGCATCAGAAACAGCAAA
>CALWSS010000144.1 GCA_944384255.1 uncultured Clostridia bacterium | reverse complement strand
GCAAAGGTAAGTGATATTTGTACTTATACAGCTTTAGGTTTAGGCCTTTATGTTTTAATATTCGGAAACAGCCAGTTTATATTAAGTTATTATACAGATAGTGTAGGTGTTATGTTCCAAAATTATTTCCGTATGAGTACATGGCTTGACCCTGTAGGAGGAAGCCCATTCCCTCATGACTGGACTGTATACTATTGGGCATGGTATTTTGCTTATCTTGTAATGATGGGCTTATTCTTGGCTAAAATATCAAAGGGCCGTACTTTAAAAGAAATGATTTTAACCTGTGTAATTGCCGGAAGTGCCGGATGTTCTTTCTTTACAGGTATTTTTGGCGGCTATGCAGTAGGTATGCAGACATCAGGTGTTTATAACTTAATTGAGTGGATGAACGAGATGGGAACTTCACCTGCAATTATCAAACTTGTACAGACGCTTCCTTTAGGTTCCATCGTTCTTATTGTGTTCCTTATTGTAGAATTTTTCCTTATGTCAACTACATTAACTTCGGCTACATATTCTCTTTCAATGATGTCATCAAAGAACATGTCTGTTGAGGAAGAGCCTTCTAACCCGGTTAAAATTGTTTGGGCAGTTGCAGTTGGCGGAATGAGTATAGTTGCTTTGTTAATGGGCGGTTCAATTTCGGCTATTAAATCAGTAACAGTAGCGGCAGGATTCCCTATGCTTATTCTTTATATCATTATTATGATTGCATTTTTCAAGTGGGTTAAGAAAGATATGAAAAAGGCTACCACTGCCGAAAATGGGGATATTATTATCCATTACGATGAAGAAAATGATTCAAAAGAGAAATAGTAGTCGAAGGGAGGTATAAATATGGATTTTCCTAAACTTTATAAAGTAAAACAGCATTTTGACACTACAGTTGTTGAAGATATACCTAAACGCATAACAGAAGAGCTTGACCGTGTAGGTGCTTATGAACAGATTAAGGGCAAAAAAGTTGGTATTACAGCAGGCAGCCGTGGAATTAAAAAAGTAGATGTTATGTATAAGACTGTTATTGATTATATAAGGCGTTATGGCGGTGAACCGTATTTAATAGCAGCTATGGGTTCCCATGGCGGCGGCACAGTTGAAGGTCAGCTGGCTATATTAGAAGGTTTAAATGTAACAGAAGAAACAATGGGCTGCCCGATACTTTCATCCATTCATGCCGACAGAATAGGTGAAACGCCTGAAGGTATTCCTGCATACTGTAATGAGCGTGTAAAGGAAGTTGATAAAATTATACTTCTAAACAGAATTAAGGAACATACGGATTTCACTGCAATTATAGAAAGCGGCCTTCACAAAATGATGACTATAGGTTTGGGTACATTGGAAGGCGCTGACAACGCTCATATTTATGCCATGAAGTACGGATATTTCCATGCTATAACCGAAATAGCCAAGGTTGTGAAGGATTATCTGGACATTATATGCGGCATTGCAATAGTTGAGAATGCTTTATGCGACATACATACAATAGAGGCCATAAAGCCGGAAGACCTTTGGGACAAGGAAGTTGAGCTTCAGGCATTGGCTAAAAAGAAAGCGGCTAAAATACCTTTTGATGTGTTCGACATACTTCTTGTTAAAGAAATAGGCAAAAATATAAGCGGCGGCGGTATGGACAGCAAGGTAATAGGCAGAATAAGGGAATTAGGTCAAAAAGACCCGGAATTTCCTGATATTAAGCGAATTTCCATATCCTCAGTTTCACCGGAATCCCATGGTAACTACTGCGGTCTTGGTCTTGGTGACTTTTCCACACTTAAAGTATTTGATGAGTGCAGCAGCCGACAGGCTATACGTGATACAGTAGTTAACTGCGTTGTTTCAATGACGCCGGAATATGCTACTTTTCCTTGTCTGCTTGAAAATGAAAAAGAAATGATTGAGCAGACATTCAGAAACATAGGAGCAGTTGCACCATTAGATGCACGATTAGTATATATCAAAAATACAAAAGAATTAGAAACTATATTTATATCTGAGGCACTTTTAAAAGAGGCTAAGGCTAAACCGGAATTAGAAGTTTTTGATGAGCCTTATGAATTCCAATTCAATGAAGAAAATGACATGATTGTACCAATGCTTTAAAAAAATAAGCAGCTTTATAAGTTTATAAGCTAAAGGGAGGAATATATATGAGGTTTATGCACACAAGATTACCCGATTTTATTAAAAAATTGATTAATGCCGGAAAAACTAATAATAAGGATATTCCTGTTTCAATTACAGGTTTGGAGCAATTCAAATCAGCAAAGCTTGCATCAGCTTCATGTGGAATGATAGAGGAAGATATTTATAACCTGACTAAACTTGATGATATTGAAAAAGTTGAAATTAAGGTTATGCCACAGATACCTCTTGCATTATATACAGTAATTATAAATGGCGTGGATAAAGACGGCAGTATTATCAGAACATATTTGGAAACAGAATATATTTCTGAGCCGGGGCCTGAATTTTATTATCATAACTCCAAAGAAGTAATTGACCATAGAGTTAAATTTATCCAGCCAAAAGATTAAATTATGTGTAAGGGAGATGAAACAAATGGCAGAACTGAAATATAAGCTTATACCTAAGGGAGCGGCTGAAGGCCGTGTTCCGGTAAACATGATTTTTGTTAATCAAAAAGATATTGTTAATGCTGGGTTAAGTTACAGAGAGGCTTGCGAGATTATAGCCAAAGACTTTAACGGCCCGGCATCTATAGATATTATTGATATGGATGCAGTAACAGTATCAAGTGACGGAATTATGCTTGATTTTGCAGTAGTTGCTATTGCTTCGTGTGACTACGGAATTATAAATAAAGATGTTGGATTTATGCAGATTTCCGAAATGCCATACTCTAAAGAACTTCTTGATGAAGAACCTCACATGAAGCAGTGGGATGCTCTGCACCCGGGCAAAAGGCTTTACCGTGGGCCTAACAGAAATGACAGGTTCCCAAGAAACATACTTGACGAAACAGAAACAATAACGGGCAGAATTGCAAACAATAATACCGGCTCTGAAGTTTTAGATGTTGTCAACATGGAAGAAATACTTATTATGGCACCTGGCATGTTCCAGATAATGAAAGAAAAAGGCGATGTATTAATAGGCATTGCAGGCCCTGAAGTTTCTGTTGGCATAGGTATGATTGTTTTTGAAACAAACGGAAGAATTTTCAATCGTGCTTATGGTGCAGGCCAAACTGGACATAACTCAGGCATATATGCTAAAACAGTAAAAAGTGATTATCCGGCCATAACAGCAGTAAAACGTGATTTTGCCGAATATATTATAAGTGCCCTTGAGATAGGTTTAGTACCGGGCCGGGATTTGGGATGCTCACCGGCTGTGCTTGCTGTGGCTAAGGCTATGGGTTATAAAATTGATTGTGACAATATAGTTGATCGTGCTTGGATTGAGCTTAACAGTATAGGCATAACACGTCAGTGGCTTGAGGAACCAAACGAGATACTTACAAAAGAAGAACTTTTAGATAGAGCAGACGAAATAATTCCTGGTATGTCAGACGGAAAGAAGTTTGCTGTTTGTGATATTGTAAAGGAATGTACCATTAGTTTATAATTTGTTTTTTATTTAAAAAGCAGTATTTCAAAATTAGACCTGTAAATGACATCTATAAATAACAGTCATAATATAATTTACAGGTAAAATATGCCTAAAGGCATGGTTTTATAAAACTTATGCCTTTAGGCTTTCGGTTTAATGAATATTATTGATTTTAATATATATATTTGGGATAATAAAGTACTGAAGTATTTTTTGGCTATTGGTTTAAAATTTATTTTACTATACAGCAGTATTTAATAAGTAATTAAATTAGGATAGGGATGAAAAGTTATGACTCATGATTTGAATTATGACGACTTTTTCAATATTGTAGACAATTTGTATGACGAAATTTGGGTGTATGACAATAATTATAAAATTGTTTATGTAAATAAAGCTGTAAAACGGCATTACGGTCTTAATCCGGAAGATATTATTGGTAAAAGTTTTTA
>CALWSS010000143.1 GCA_944384255.1 uncultured Clostridia bacterium | reverse complement strand
TATTTATCATCATTGGGCAAAAAACAGCTTCGTTTGGCCGAAACTGAAAAATATGCTCATGTAACATTCTTTTTTAATGGTGGTATAGAACAGCCTAACGAGGGTGAAGACAGAATACTTATTCCTTCCCCAAAGGTTGCAACTTACGACCTTAAACCGGAAATGAGCGCTTATGAGGTTACAGATGCACTTGTTGAAAATATAAATTCTCAAAAATATGATTTAATTATAATTAATTATGCTAACAGTGATATGGTAGGGCACACAGGTGTGCTTGAAGCGGCAGAAAAAGCTGTTGAAGCCGTTGACAAATGTGTTGGACGTGTTGTTGAGGCTGTTAAAAATACCGGCTCTGTGCTTTTTATATGTGCTGACCATGGAAACAGCGACCAGATGATTGATTATTCAACAGGTGAGCCTTTTACGGCACACACAACAAACCCTGTTCCGTTTATATTGGTTAATTACACAGACGGAATTAAATTAAGAGAAGGCGGAAGGCTTGCAGATATAGCGCCTACTCTGCTTGATATAATGAATATTCCTGTACCTGAAGAAATGACAGGAAAGACACTTCTTATAAGCGAATAAAAAACAAAAGAGAGGGATGTAAAAAATGAAAACATATTTGGAAATAATGGACGAATATGCACGAGAAGTCCTTGACTCAAGAGGCAATCCTACAGTAGAGGTTGAAGTTACACTTGAAGGTGGAATTATGGGCCGTGCTGCTGTGCCTTCCGGTGCATCAACAGGCGCTTTTGAGGCTGTAGAGCTTCGTGACGGTACAGAAAGATATATGGGCAAAGGCGTTTTAAAAGCAGTTGATAACGTAAATACAGTTATTGCAGAAGAAATTATAGGTATGAACGCTCTTGACCAGGTTTCAATTGATAAAGCCATGATTGCTCTTGACGGTACACCAAACAAAGCTAAACTTGGTGCAAATGCTATTTTAGGTGTTTCAATGGCTGTTGCTAAAGCTGCTGCTGAGGCTCTTGACATGCCGCTTTACCAGTACCTTGGCGGATTTAACGCTAAAAGAATGCCTGTTCCAATGATGAACATTATGAACGGCGGTAAACATGCCGACAACACAGTAGACCTTCAGGAATTTATGATTATGCCTGTTGGTGCTGACAGTTTTTCTCAGGCGCTCCAGATGTGTGCAGAGGTTTACCACAACCTTAAAAACGTATTAAAGAGCAAAGGCCTTTCAACAGCAGTAGGCGACGAAGGCGGTTTTGCTCCTGACCTTCCTACACCTGATTCAGTAATTGACCAGATTAAAGAAGCAGTTGAAAAAGCCGGCTATAACTGGGGCGAAGATATTAAAATAGCTCTTGACCCTGCTACAAGCGAACTTTACGACGAAAAAGACGGAAAATATCACTTCCCTGGCGAAAGCAAAATGGCAGGCAGAGAGATTGTAAGAACAAGCGAAGAAATGGTTGAAATGTGGAAAGCTCTTTGTGACAAGTATCCTATTATTTCAATTGAAGACGGTCTTGCAGAAGAGGACTGGGCAGGCTGGCAGCTTCTTACAAAAGAGCTCGGCAGCAAAGTACAGCTTGTAGGCGATGACCTTTTTGTTACAAATACAGAAAGACTTCAGAAAGGTATTGATTTAAAAGCCGGCAACGCTATACTTATTAAAGTAAACCAGATTGGAACACTTACAGAAACTTTCAATGCTATTGAACTTGCAAACAGACACAACATGACAGCTATTGTAAGCCACCGTTCAGGCGAAACAGAAGACACAACAATAGCAGATATTGTTGTTGCTGTAAACGCTGGACAGATTAAGACAGGTGCGCCAGAAAGAAGTGACCGTGTTGCTAAATACAGCCAGCTTTTAAGAATCGAAGAAGAACTTGCAGATGCAGCTGAAGATCCTGGAATGAAAGCATGGTTTAATCTTAAATAAAAATAATAAAAAATAAAAAAAAAGCGGTGCTTTAAAGCACCGCTTTTGTAATTTATTCCATTTTGCCGTATGTAAGCTCTTTGCCGTCTTTGCCGTTCTTTTTCCGTTTGGCTGTAAGCTCTTTAATTTCTATTTTCCAAATACCAGTACGGGAAAGACTTCTTGATATAGCTGAGTCGAATTTGTCCATGTCATTTGCAGCATATTTAAGACAAATAGCTCTTAAAGCTTCTATTTTTTCTTTTTCGTCTGTTATATTTTCTGCTTTGCCTTTAACTATGGCACTTTCATACTCTGTAGTATATTGTTCTGATATAGGGTTTACATCACCTACAAATGAAAGGCATACATTTGGGTCAGCATTAAGGTTATCTATTTTCTGTCCTGCTAAAGCACAGTGAAAATAAATGCTGTTGTCTATTCTTACAGCACTTACAGGCACACAGTAAGGTGTTTTATCAGCTGCATTTATCATTGCCAAAACGGCGTACTGGCTTTTGTCTATTACATATAAGCCAAAATCATAATCCATTTCACGTTCTTTTCTTCTCACTTTTCTGCCTCCTTAAAATACTTTTACAAATCTTGGTATCTTGTTGTCAAAAACAGTTATATATTCAAATCCGGCTTCTTTAAGCATTTTATAAGCAATGTCGAATTTATAAGTCATCTGCTCCGGTTTATGTGTGTCTGAACCTACTGTAATTATTTTTCCGCCTAAATCGTGGTATCTTTTAATAAGCTCAAAAGCCGGGTGTGGTCCACCTACGCCATACCTGAAGCCTGAAGTATTTACTTCAATGCCTTTTTCTTTTTCAATAAGTGTTTTAAATATTTTATCTGTTATAGGCTTCATAAGGGCATAATCGATTTTTTTGTTTTGGTAATTGCCGTAACGGTTTACAAAGTCAATATGGCCGTAAACATTGAAAAAGTCGTAATGCTCTACATTATATAAAACTTCTTCAAAATATTCTCTGTATGCTTCCTGCTGTTCTTTACCCTCAAAAAAGTCATTTACACAAAGGTCAAGTCCGTCCTGAACTACATGTGTTGAGCCTATTATAAAATCGTACTGATTGTTTTTAACAAGGTCGTTAATCTGTGGCATTACATGGTTTTGTATACCTATTTCAACACCTTTTAAAACCCTTATTTTACCGTTGTATTTTTCTCTTTAATTGTCAATCTCTTTTGAGTATGGCTCATAATCGAAAAGGAAAGGATAATCAGGGTCAGGATAGTCAAAATCTATATGGTCAGTAGCAGCTATTTCTTTAAGGCCCAAGGATATAGCTTTTTTTATGTTTTCCTCCATAGGTGTGTCGCTGTCTGACGAAAAACTTGAATGTGTATGGTAATCAGCGTAAAACATTGTATCAGCTCCTTACAGAAAAAACTGTATTTTTTGTTTTTTTCGGGGATAGTATATCATAAAATTTACTTTTAGCACATAGAAAGTTCAATTTTTTTTCATATATTAAACACATGTATTGTATATAATTTAATTACAAAATAAATAAAAATTGTAATTTTAATGTGAAAGAGCTGTAATACGGCTGTAATGATAGTGTTGTATAATACTAAACAGGTTAAGTAAAAACTAAAAAGGAGTGACTTGTATGAATTTTGAAAAAGTTGTAATTAATTCTCTCTGCGATATGTTTATTTCATCAAAAGTATTTAATGAAAATACAAAAAATGCATCACACGGTGAAAAGAGCATTAAAAAGTAAGCTTTTAAATAAAAATACAAAAGCAAAGGATGAAAATGCTTGAATTATGATATTGCTTATTTATACTGCATTTTATAAGGCGTTTTAACGTAATTAACAACGTATAAAGCGCCTTATTTTTTTGCTTAAGAATATTTTAGTTTTTAAATGATATAATATAAAACGTAAGTTTTGTTTAAAAATATAATTTGTATTGACACATCTGTTTTGTGTGATATAATGCTTGTATACTGAAAAAACGGTGATGGGAAGAGTAACATAAATAAACACTTTAAAGAGAAAAACGTCTTGGCTGGAAGCGTTTAAGTGCCTTTATGTGAAAACTACCCCGGAGTGACTCCAATCAAGTCCGCTTTGCAGCGTTAAATGCTATAATTAAGTGGTGTATCACAATTAGGGTGGAACCGCGGGAAATACAGCTCTCGTCCCTTTTCAAATGAAAAGGAATGTGGGCTTTTTTTATTATTAAAATTAACGGGCCTAAGTTTAAAGGCCTGAATAAAATAAGAAGGAGACAGATTTATGATTAATGTAACTCTTAAAGACGGCGTTGTTAAAGAATTTGATAAGCCAGTATCAGTTCTTGAAATAGCCGAAAGCATTAGTGCCGGACTTGCAAGAAACGCCTGTGCCGGTATTGTAGACGGCCAGACACAAGACCTTAGATTTGTAGTAGACAAAGATGCTAAGGATGAGATATGCACATTTGATGATGAAGAAGGTAAAAAAGCTTTCAGACATACAGCAAGCCATATTATGGCACAGGCTGTTAAAAGACTTTTCCCTGAAACAAAGCTTGCTATAGGTCCTGCTATTGCTGACGGTTTTTATTACGATTTTGACAGAGAAACACCTTTTACAGAAGACGACCTCAAACACATTGAGGAAGAAATGAAAAAAATAGTTAAAGAAGACCTTAAGCTTGAAAGATTTGAACTTCCAAGAGCAGAAGCTATTAAGTTTATGGAAGAAAAAGGTGAGCCTTACAAAGTAGAGCTTATAAACGACCTTCCGGAAGATGCTGTAATTTCTTTCTACAAACAAGGCGATTATGTAGACCTTTGTGCTGGTCCTCATCTTATGAGCACAAAGCCTGTTAAGGCATTTAAGCTTATGAGTGTTGCCGGTGCTTACTGGAGAGGAAACGAAAAGAACAAAATGCTTTCCAGAATTTACGGTACAGCTTATACAAAAGCTTCCGACCTTGACGCTTACCTTACAATGCTTGAAGAAGCTAAAAAACGTGACCACAGAAAATTAGGCAAAGAGCTTAAACTTTTTGCTCTCCTTGAGGAAGGCCCTGGTTTCCCATTCTTCCTTCCAAAGGGCATGATTGTTAAAAACACACTTATTGATTACTGGAGAGAAATACACAAAAAAGCCGGTTATGTAGAGGTTTCAACACCTATTATACTTAACAGACAGCTTTGGGAAAGAAGCGGTCACTGGGACCACTACAAAGAAAATATGTATACAACAGTAATTGATGACGAAGACTATGCTATTAAGCCTATGAACTGCCCAGGCGGTATGCTTGTTTATAAACAGGAACTCCATTCATACAGAGACCTTCCTTTAAGAGTTGGTGAGCTTGGTATTGTTCACAGACATGAAAAGAGCGGACAGCTTCACGGTCTTATGAGAGTTAGATGCTTTACACAGGACGATGCTCATATTTTTATGACTCAAGACCAGATTAAAGACGAAATAAGCAAAGTTATAAGCCTTATAGACAGTGTTTACAAACTTTTCGGCTTCAAATATCATGTTGAGCTTTCTACAAGACCTGAAGACAGCATGGGTTCAGATGAGGCTTGGGAGGCAGCTACAAACGGCCTTATTGGTGCTTTGGAAGCAAACAACATGCCTTATGTTGTAAATGAAGGCGACGGTGCTTTCTATGGTCCTAAGATTGACTTCCACCTTCAGGATTCTATTGGCAGAACATGGCAGTGTGGTACAATTCAGCTTGATATGAACCTTCCTGAAAGATTTGACCTTACTTACACAGATAAAGACGGTTCTAAGAAACGTCCTGTTATGATTCATCGTGTATGCTTTGGTTCAATTGAAAGATTTATAGGTATACTTATTGAGCATTATGCAGGTGCACTTCCTACATGGCTTTCACCGGTACAGGTTAAGGTTCTTCCAATTTC
>CALWSS010000142.1 GCA_944384255.1 uncultured Clostridia bacterium | reverse complement strand
AAGATGGTCGATTTTATCATTTATCGTGTTTTCCATGTCAACAAGCTTAATTATGGCATTTTCCATATTATTTTCAGGTGATGTCTGTATTTTATCTTTACTGTAATCAAGACTTCTTATTATATTGCAATGTTCTCTTAATTTTGATAATTCAACTAAGCTTGCATCAATAAATTTGCCAAGATTATAAGCCCTTCTTAAATACTCTTTTGCTTTCATGTGTATGTATCACCTTCTTCATACTTTGTACTTAGCTTTTAAGCTGTTAAGTAAATCATCCTGAACATCTTTTTTATTTAAAAGTGAATTAAGAACTTTCTCATCTGCAGAACCTTCTGTTATCAAATGATGTATAATAACACTGTTTTCGCTTTGTCCCTGTCTGTATAAACGTGCATTTGCCTGCTGATAAAGCTCCAAGCTCCATGTTAAGCCAAACCATACAATTATATTTCCTCCACCCTGCAAATTAAGACCATGTCCGGCTCCTGCCGGATGCACTAGTAATAAAGGAATTTCTCCGTTATTCCATAAAGTTATATCATTTGAATCTTTCAGTTTAACCGCATTTTCAAACCGTTCCATTATTCTGTTAAGGTCATGCTTATAAGAATAAAAACAAAGAACTGGTTTTCCATTCGAAAGCTCTATTATTTCTTCTAAAGCATCAAGTTTTCTGTCATGTATTTTTATATATCTTCCATTAGAATCATATACAGCGCCATTTGAAAACTGTAAAAGTTTATTTGTAAGAGCTGCTCTTGAAGCTGCAGTTATTTCACCAGATAAAAACTCATAATAACTATCTCTTTCAAATTGCTCATAGGCTTTTTGCTCTTTTTCCGAAAGTTTAACTCTTTGTATACTATCAATTCTTTCTGGCATTTCAAGCCAATCCTCAGCTCTCATAGATATACATATATCTGATATAGCATTCCTTATTTTTTCTTCGGCTTCAGGTTTAGGTTTGTAATTAAAAATTGTTGTAGCATTCCGCTGATTTGGGTCAAAATATTTTTCTCTGTATCCTGTTACAGTCCTTCCCAATCTTTGACCACCGTCAAGAAGATAAATCTGAATCCAAAGGTCTATTAGTCCGTTAGGTGCAGGCGTTCCTGTAAGTCCTACTACTCTTTTGCTTCTTGTTATGTATTTTTTTAAAGCTCTAAATCTTTGTGATTTTGGCGATTTAAAACTTGAAAGTTCATCTATAACAACCATATCAAAAATCCAGCTATTGCCAATACTTGAAAGCTCATTTGTCAGCCATACTACATTTTCACGATTAACTATATAAATATCGGCTTCTTTAGCTAAAGCTTTTCGCCTTTGTGCCGGTGTACCAAGTATTTTTGATATACTTAAGTGCTTTAAATGGTCCCATTTGTCACTTTCCTTGCTCCATGTATCTTCAGCAACTCTAAGAGGCGCTATAACCAATACTTTTTCTACTTCAAATCTGTTATATATAAGGTCTTCTATGGCTGTTAATGTTATTACAGTTTTGCCTAAACCCATGTCAAGAAATAACCCTGCTCTTGGAGTATCAAATATTTTATTTATTGCTATTTGCTGATATTTGTGAGGTATAAACTTCATAGTCTTCCATCTCCTTTAAAACACAGTTCACAGCTTCTTTACTATCAATGACAAATACCATAAACCCTAAATTTTCAATAAGTTTGTGTGTATATAGTTGTAAAGCTCTTGGCTTTTTTCTCGGTGCTTTAAGCTCTACAAAAAATATTCGACCACCTGGCATTAATACTAACCTGTCAGGAATTCCTGCTAAACCGGCAGGAATTAATTTAAGTGCCAGTCCTTTTTTGTCTGATACTTTTTTTCGTAAGTAAGATTCTATATTTTTCTCAGTCATATTCCTGTTTTCTCCTCTATAAAATTCTATAATTTTGTGTTTTTTGGTTACTCTCTATTACTTTGGTTACCTGTATAAATCTTGAAAATTCAAGCATTTTAGTAGTTTGGTAACTAAAGTAACCAAATTTTTATTAACTATGTTAAATTAAGCATTTTATAGAATTTTTTTACTCTATAAATTCTATAACTCGTTATACTTTATATAAATATTAGTTACCTTAGTTACCTTTTAAAGAAATCTCTGATTTTATAAGCTTTGTAAAGGTAACTAACATCATAAAAGTTAGTTACCTTAGTTACCTTTTATTCGTATAAAGCCTTTTTGTTTTCCATATATACCCCCAAAATGCAATGTCCTATCGGCTCGTTCCCACTCACCTGTTTTAAGTATTATCTCTGCCAGCTCATTACTTTTTTGCCTGTTAAGGTCTTTTTTCTGTCCTCTGAAAAGCTCGCACCATATCTCCAATATGCAAACTTTGTCTCTTTTCTTCATATTTCTGTTGTCATATTCAAAGCTAAACTCATCGCCGTCATTTGCATCGTAATACTGCATTTTTGCATACTGGTCTAATTTGTCCCAGTTTTCAGGTATTTCCTTATCCAGGTACATCTTAACAGCTCCTGTAAGAGGGTTTTCTTCTAAGTGCTTATCCTGTTCAGCGGCTGCCATGTGCTTTAATTCTTCATCAAGGTATAGCTTTTCTCCGGATTTATACATTTCTACCGCCTCAGCCCAAATCTGGTCTACTTCATAGTCATTAAGGTCATTCCATACGTTTTTTACTGCTTTTTCCTCATGGCAATCTACAGGAAAAAAACGTCGGTTTCCTGTCATATCTCTCAAAAAGTCATACCTGTTAGTAGTACCGAAGAATATGCACTGCCTTTTATATGTTTCCACATAATGCCCGTAAGCGGCTCTGTAAGAATCCTCACATTTTGATGTAAAATGTTTTATAGCCTCAAGCTCTGCCTTTTTCATTGCAGAAAGCTCAGCTATTTCAATGACCCAGAAACCCTGAATCTGCTCATAGGCTTCTTTGCCTATGACAGTCGTAAGTGTATCAGAGTACCAGTCCTTTCCAATTGTTTTTATAATTGTACTCTTTCCACAGCCTTGAGGACCCACAAGTGTAAGAACATTATCCCATTTAATTCCAGGACTAAATACTCTTGCAACGGCGGCAACAAATGTTTTTCTTGACACTGTTCGTGTGTATAAATTGTCATCAGCGCCAAGATAATCTACAAAAACTCTCTCTAATCTTTGGTTGTGATCCCATACTAAACTGTTTAGATAATCTCTAATTGGATGAAAGGCATTATTTTTTGCTGTAAGCTTAAATGCATCATCAATATTTCCTTTTCCTCTAATACCGTATGTTTTTTCAAAATAATGTCTAAGTCCGCTGTCGTCCGCATCTGTCCAATCTGAAATATTATTTTCTTTTAACCACGGCATATCTTTTTTCTTTACTATCTTTTTTGTAAACTCATTTAAAGCTATTCGTTTTTTAAGCCTTTTGTCGTGGCTTAATATAATAAGACAATTATCTATTGTTGGCTTATATCCGTTTTTGCTTGAATCAAGTTTGACAGCCCAATCGTCATTTTCTTCATCTTCATCAGCTATATATTCCCCAAAGTCAGCAGAGGCTTCTTCTTGCCTTTCTTTAAATATTGTCTTTTTTACCTGTTCATCTTCCGAAGCAAACTCTGTCATTTTTATATAAGAAGGCATTTTGCTTACAGGAGTTCCAGGTAAAACTTCATAGTCTTCATCACCAAAAAGATGAACTCTTACAAGATCGAAAGCATTGCAAAGCATACCGCTTGCCGGGTCAGTTGCATGATTAGAATATAAAAACAGTCCGTCTTCATATGTTACAGCTCCTGCAGATGTGGAACCATTTTTATATGTATAACGCCCATTTGCACATGGTTCATATTGGTCGTATAAAAATTTCTCTATTGCCTCATCAACCGTATATGTTCTGCAAAATGCGCCAACTATACCTTTCTTGTTTAATGGATTTTCCTGTTTTTTAAGAAGTCTTTCCTTAATTTTCTCTGTTCTGGATGATACAGGCCAAAGGCTGATGTCTTTCCAGTCAGCATAAGTACCAAGAATTTTATCAACATTCAAAAACTCAGCATCATTACTTTCAAAAACATATTCTCCATCTGACGATGTTGACGGCCAATACATAAGCCTATGTGGCTGATATGTTGTATCATCAAATTGGTTTATTCCTATCTCAGATGCTACAGCTCTTGCCACAGCTTCATATTCATCTGGTAAAACTGGTCTGGACAAAGGAAGAATAAGTCTGTATCTTGGCTTTTCAGGTGTGTGTTTATGGGTACTGTATATAAGCCATGAATAATCACTGTGAAACAATATCATGTTGTCAATAAAGTCTGTACTTGCAAAATCTGCATCAAGTGTTAAAAGGTATCTTTCTTTTACAGAACCAGCTTTTCTTCTTCCTTGCTCAAGACGACCGCCTACAAAACCTCCTACGTCTTTTAAATTATCTTGCTGCTTTTTTGTCATGTTAAAATATTGACCCTGAGTTTCATTTGTCCGCTGTGTGTTTTTTACTTTATTTTTAAAGTCTTCCCATGAAATTTTAGTATTCTGCCAGTGTTTAGAAGTCCTTGAAAGTCCTGTAGCAATAATTAAATCATGCAAATTTTTCACCTCCTAAACCCATTAATCTTTTTTGTAAAATTCTGTTTCATATGCATCAGCATTAAGCGGCAAATCCTTTGCCCATGATATAGGTTCAGACATTATAGAAGCTATTTCTTCTGCCGAACAGATATTTTTAGGAACATCTATAATAACCTCATCATGCACATGGAAATTTATCTCAAATCCTCTATTTTCAAGTCTTTTTATACTTTCTGCTAAACAGTCCCGTGCAAATGCTTGGACTATATTTTCCACAAGTTTGCCGCCCCATGTTTCTAAAGTTTCCCATTTTCCTGTTTTTTGGTTCATACCACAATAAATAAGACTTTTATTACAAAACCGGTTTTGACCTATTTTAGCTTTTGCATAAGCAATGCTGCGCCCTGAAGGAAGACCTATAAACAATATTCCGCTTTTCTTTATAAAGCTTATACCTTTAGGAAGCCTGCAAGGTTCGCCTTGGACTGCCATAAGTGCGCATTTTTCTACTTCTTTCCAGTAACGCGTAATTGCCGGATTTGACTTACGCCACATATCAACAAGTGGCTGAAGCTCGTCCTCATTAAGTCCCATTTTTATAGCTCCCATAGAAATTAGTGCACCAGTTCCTCCACCATATCCAAGAGCAAGCTCAGCTATTTTCCCTTTTTGTCTTAAATGTCCGTTTATGCCATGTTTTTCAACCGGAACTTTAAACATTTGTGAGGCTGAGGCACAATATATATCGCCACCGTTTTTGAATACATCTAAACGCCATTTTTCTCCCGATAAATATGCTATTACTCTTGCTTCAATAGCAGAAAAATCCGAAACAATAAATCTTCTTCCTTCAGATGGTATAATTGCTGTTCTTATAAGTTCAGAAAGTACATTTGGAATTTGATCATAAAGAATTTTAAATAATTCATAGTCTCCAAACTTAACAACCTCTCTGGCTAAAGCCAAATCAGATATATGGTTTTGTGGAAGGTTTTGCAGCTGGACAAATCTTCCAGCCCATCTTCCAGTTCTGCTTGCCCCATAAAACTGTGTAACGCCTCTTATACGGCTGTCATTGCAAAGTATATCCAGCATTTTCTTATACTTGGAAACAGATGTTTTTGACATTTGGGAACGAAGAAAAAGCAGATTTTTTGCTTTTTCATTACTTGTTTTAGAATAAAGTTCTTTAACATTTTCTTTATTAAGACTCTTTATTTCTTCACCTAATTCTTCCTCGAGCCATTCTTTAATCTGTGATACAGAATTTGCATTTTCCAAACCAGTCAGTTCCACAGCTTTATTTATACACTCAGTTCTATATATTTCACTTAGCTTTATAGCATTTTGGGTAAAATTCACATCTATTTTTACTCCTCTGTCATTGATATTTTGGTCAATAACATATAGCTCCTGTTCACTTTCTTTTAATGGAAATTTATCTATTTTATTTTTAATAGCTCTTTCGGTTTCAACATCCTGTTTACAATATTCTTTAAACACATTCCATTTTTCAATATCATGAAAAGGCAAGTTCCTACTTCTGCCGCCATTTGCTTTAGTAGGTCGGCATGGCTTACAAAAATAACTTATTAGGGCTTTTCCTCGTGTATCTTTTTGTTCTTCCAGCTTTAATACTTTGGCAACACCAGCAAGACTTCCTGGCAATCCTATTTCAAGAGCCTGTATCATAGTGCAATGCCAGTATTTTGCTGTCATATTTAACCCAAAATATTTATTAATACAAACTCTCTCAAAAGCCGCATTAAATGCTGTTTTAATAGTGCTGTCAGTTAAAGCCTTTAATACATTTTCAGGAAGCTGTTCTCCTGATACGAAATCAACTATTTTTACATCTTCATCATCAAAAGCATATGCAAACAGCAATATTGTAAAATCCGGGGCATCAACATATGCATATACCCCGGATTTTTTCAAATCTACTGAGCTATATGTTTCGATGTCTATTGACAGCGACATTATAGTCAGCCTCCTTATTTAACTTAAAATATCATCTTCTTCAAAAAATTCTGCAAAATCATCTTCTGCCCTACTTCTTCCACCGAGTGCTTCTCCGTCTTTTACTTTCATTAAACTATTAAGACCACAGGCAATACCCTTATTGCCATTGCTGTTAAAAGCATAAAATGTTATGGAAGCTCGTCCATAGCAGCCGCTGTAAAGTTCTGTAGAGTCAGTAATTCTTTGACCATTTTTATTTACAAGTCCAGGCTGTATTTTGCAGTTTGCATTTATGAAATAGCAATTCGCATAATTTTCATCATCTTCCCTGTCAATATCGCCATCTCTTAATGGTAATTTTAAATTAGCTGGTATCTTTCCTCCAAATTTAGAATTTTTTCCGGCTTCTTTTGCGGCTTCAATAGCCTTTTTAATATTGTTAAGGGTTTCTGTATCATTCTTAGGTATAATAAGTGATACACTGTATTTTTCATCTTCACTTCCTTCTATTTTTGCTGGTTCCCAAACATGTAAATAAGAAAATCTTACAATTCCAGTTATTACTTTTGTATTTGCTTCATTTGCCATAATCATTTATCCTCCTTAATATAATCTTTAAAATCTTCTATTGCTGTTTCTGCTGTATTTAACTCCGGTCGCTTATCTTCAAAATTGACAAGAGTAGGTTTTCCCTGTGGTTTAATTATTAAGCCTTCAAATTTTTCATTAAATATAGATTTACCTAATGTGCTTTCAAGCTCCGATATGCTTTTTAATTTTCGAGGAGCTATTTTGTTAAGATGCATGTAATAACTGCTCTCGCTCTCACGAGCCTCGGCTGTTTTTTCAATGTAAGTGTCTATAACCTCATCTTCACTTACAGCCCATTGCCTGTTTGACCTTCCTTCAACTACTTTATAACCAGGTATTTTTTCACCTTTTAATGCCTGGTCTAAAGCGTAGTTTTTTACTAAAGTAACCCACTTTGAAATACTGTCGGCTATATCAAGTACCTCTGATATTTCATCTTTACTAAGTATTTTGGGTTGTTTAAATTCATATTTTTCTGAAATTGCTATTTTTTGTTCATTATAGGCTCTGCAAACCGGTCTTGCTTTACAGAAACCCTCATCGCAATGGATACCTGCAACACAAAGACCCAAGCCCTTAAATGCTTCTTTCGCCCTTGGTTTTACATAGTTTTTTCCCCACTCAGCAATTTCATTTACACTAATTTCGCAAGTACTTATATTATCCAGTCTTGGCTGATATATAGTCATATATACCTTTTCAATATCATATATAGGATCATATAAACTTAACGCTCCTAAAGCATATAATTTTAACTGAGGATTATTTTCGGCATCTACTTTTACGCCTTTACCGTATTTTAAGTCGATTATATGTATACATGAGTTGCCTAATATAACTACATCACCTGTTCCAAAACCTTCAGGTACATATTGAGAAAAATCAAGCCTTTGCTCTATATCGATTGCTGCAAAGCCTTCTTTTTTGTAAGAATTATAAATCTCAATTACAAAATCTCTGTAACTGTCAGTATATTCTTCCATTTCTTCATTAAAATACTTATTTTCCTTTAAGTTTTGCATAATATGTGCATATTTAGGCTTGTTAAGTTTCTTAATTGCATATTTAATTTTCGCTTCACCAACAGAATGAGCTAACGTGCCTTCTTCAGCAAATTCGCTTGCTTCATCTGGAAACATTTCTTCCAGGGCTTTAGAACCAGGGCAGTTTAGCCACTTTTTAGCTCCGGAAGCTGATAGCTTTGCATGTACATCGGGCA
>CALWSS010000141.1 GCA_944384255.1 uncultured Clostridia bacterium | reverse complement strand
CTATACAAACCAGTTAAGACGAAATAACAATTTAAGCTGTAACGAAGCCCTTCTTGAAGCAGGCCCGGCAAGACTCAGGCCTATACTTATGACTACCCTTACAACTATTATAGGTATTATGCCTATGGTGTTTTCTCAGGATTCCGGCATGGAAACCCAAAGGCCTTTGGCTGTGGTTGTAATATTCGGCCTTACACTTTCAACTGTAATTACCCTTGTATTTATACCGGTTTTGTATTCAGGTGTAACAGGTGTAAGAAACAGAGTTATAAGATTTATACAGAATTTTGAAGATAAGCATTTTGAGTATATAACAGAGCCTACAGAGGAATCAAAATAAATCAAAAATACATAATGAGTTTTAATAAATTTGAGAAAAAGTTATTTTTCCATATATATTAAAACCACTTTAAAAACAAAGAGTTTAATAAATTCAATACTCTTTTAGAATTTATTTAATATAATTAAAAGCAGGAGTTTAAATGATTTTTAGCTTCCATAACTCCTGCTTTATATTTTTATATATCTTTTAAAGGCTTAAATAAAATTAGTCTGCAATTAAATTATATTTTATTTTTCCAAAAGCTCTATGCCTTTTTTAACTCTTGCTAAAGTTTCGTCTTTTCCAAGTATGTCTGCAAGCTCCATAGCACCGCCAGGAGATGTAGGCTTTCCTGAAAGAGCCGTTCTTACAGGCCATAAAAGCTGACCGTTTTTAATTCCAAGCTCTGTAACAAGGTTCATAAGTGTATCATGTATAACTGTTTCGTTCCAGTCAGTAATTCCTTCAAGTACAGGTACACAGGCTTTAAGGCTTGAAAGAGCTATTTCTTCTGTTGTTTTCATTTTCTTGTGAACATAGAGGTCTGTTGTGTACTCAGGAAGCTCGTCGAAGAAGTCCACAAGTGCAGGTATGTCGTTAAGTGTTTCAAGTCTTTTTTGAAGAAGAAGAGCTATTTTTTTAAGGTCAAGATTTTTGTTTTTAATAACTTTTTCAAGACGTGGAATTACAAGTGAAAGATACTTTTCCTCATCCATGTTCTTGATATATTCTCCGTTCATCCATGTAAGCTTAGCTGTATCAAATATAGCCGGTGACTTGCTTAAGCCGGAAATATCGAATTTTTCTTTAAGCTCATCAAGTGTAAATATTTCTGTGTTGTCGGAAGGGCTCCAGCCTAAAAGGGCAATATAGTTAATAACTGCTTCTGGAAGGTATCCTTTATCTATAAGGTCGCCGAAAGAAGCATCGCCGTTTCGTTTTGAAAGCTTGTGGTGTGCATCTTTCATAACAGGCGGAAGATGAACGTACTGCGGAGCAGTCCAGCCGAAAGCCTTGTAAAGAAGGTTGTATTTAGGTGTAGATGAAAGATACTCGCTTCCTCTTACAACATGTGTTATGTTCATAAGATGGTCGTCTACTACATTGGCAAAGTTGTAAGTAGGCATTCCGTCAGACTTAATAAGTATCTGGTCGTCAAGCTCGCTGTTTTCAACTGTTATTGTGCCGTAAACTGCGTCTGTAAATGTTGTTGTGCCTTCCTGTGGCATTTTCTGGCGGATAACAAAAGGTTTGCCGCTTTTTAAATTTTCCTCAACTTCTTCTTTTGAAAGTGAAAGACAGTGTCTGTCGTACTTTGCAAAGGCTTCGCCTTCGGCATTGCTTTCTTTAAGGCTGTCAAGACGTTCCTTTGTGCAGAAGCAGTAGTAAGCTTCGCCTTTTTCAACTAATTCAAGGGCATATTTCATATAAATGCCCAGTTTCATTCTTTCGCTTTGAACGTATGGACCATAGCCGCCGTCTTTGTCCGGGCCTTCGTCGTGTTCAAGACCTGTTGTTTTAAGTGTGTTGTATATAATATCAACAGCGCCTTCAACGTATCTTTCCTGGTCGGTATCTTCTATACGAAGTATAAATTTGCCGCCCTGTGACTTGGCAATAAGGTATTCGTAAAGTGCTGTTCTAAGGTTTCCTATGTGCATATAGCCTGTAGGGCTTGGAGCAAACCTTGTTCTTATCTCCATTATTATCTTCCTTTCGTGTATGCTTTTAATACGCTTAATTAAATATATTTTACATACTTTAGGCCAAACTGTAAAGGCCTTAAGTAAGGCCGTCTATGCATTCGGCTATACGTCTTATGCCTGTTTCCATTTTTGGTATTGAAACGGCCGTAAAACAAAGACGTATGTAGCTTGTGTCGCTTCCGTTTATCATAAACCGGCTTCCCGGGGAAACGGCTGTGTTTTTGCTGTAAAGAGCCTCAGAAAGAGCATCATAATTAACGCCTGTATTTATCCAAAGGCTTATTCCACCGTTTGGCTTTGTGTAAGAGCATTTGTTTTTAAGAAACCTGTCGCAGTATTTAACGGCATGGCGGTACTGTCCGGCGGCATAGTTTACAACGCTTTTAATGTGGCTTTTGTATGTGTTTTTGGAAAAATAAATATCAAGGGCCTTTTGAAGCACACCGGAAGTTGAAATATCCGTTGTATACTTGGCATTCATAATACTTTGAGTTATTTTGTTGGGAAGCACGGCAAAGCCCATTCTAAGGCCGGGCATAAGTATTTTTGAAAAACTTTTTATGTATATAACACGGTTTTGATAATCAAGGGCTTTATATGGCACAATAGATGACTTTGTATAATTAAAGTCGTAAAGGTTGTCGTCTTCTATAATATAAAAATTGAATTTTTCGGCTAATTCCAGTATACGTCTTTTTTTGGCAAGGGAGCATGAAACACCTGTAGGTGTTTGAAAGTATGCCATTGAGTAGAAAAACTTTGGTTTATAAAGTTTTGCCATGTTTTCAATAGCCGAAACATCGGGGCCGTTTTCGTCAACGGGAATTTCAACTATTCGGCAGCCACGGGATATAAAAGCTCCGGCGGCACCGTAGAAAGTCGGGTTTTCGGTAAAAACAACATCGCCGTAGCTTATCATAGCCTTTGATACAATATCAATGCCTTGCTGAGCACCGGATAAAATCTGTATGTTTTCCGGATATGTATTTATGCCGTAGTCTGTAAGAAAAGAGCAAATTTTCTCTCTAAGGGGCATATACCCCTGACTGTCTACAGCAGAAAATGCACCGCCGCTTTCTCTGTCTAAAAGCTCGTTAAAAGCACTTTTAAACTCGTCAGAAGGGAAAAGGGACTGGGGCAGTGATGAGTCGGCAAAGTTTATAAACCCCGGGGATTTTATATTTGCTTTGTACTCGGTAAAAGGTGATATATTTTCTTTTGCCACCGGCTGGGGTATTTCATCAAGGAGTATGGGGGAAACATAAGTGCCGCTGCCTACCTGGGAATATGCCGCTTTTTTATTTATAAGATATTTATAGGCTGACACTATAGTGTCGTTATTTACTCCAAGGCTTTGGGCTAATGGCCGAATAGCAGGAAGGCGTGTATTGGCCTTTAGAGTGCCGTCTTCTATAAGGCGGCATATATTATCGCCTATCTGGCGGTAAAGTGGAATATCTGAGTCTTTATTTATTTTTATATTAAAAACAGAGTCCATATTTTACTCCTTTTTTATAACTTTTCTTATAACTTTTCTTATAACTTATTTATAACTTATTTATAACTTTATAATTACAGCTTATAAAAAAAGTGCCGGCGTAGCCGGCACATAGTTATTGTATTTTATTGCTGTTTGCCTGAGTCACGTCTTGTAACTATCATAGCGTTATTAAGTATTTGGGCAGCTTCAGCCCTTGTTACATAGCTCTTTGGAGCAAGTGTTCCGTTGCTGTTTTTGGTAACTATGCTCTTAAGTGTGCAGTACATAACGGCTTCTATTTTATCATTTGAAAGCTGGTCTGTATCCGTATACGGCAGACTAATTGCCCAGTTTCCGGTAGGGGCTGCACCGGTGTATTTTGCATAGTTATAAATCATCTGGCAGAGGTCCTCTTTTGTAATGGCACCTGTAGGGTTAAATATGCCATCTGACTGAGGGTCTATTATTCCGTTGTGATACGACCATGCAATGGCATCACGGTATGAGCTGCTGTCTGATACATCAGTGTATGGGTTGGAGAAGTTAGAGCTTATAATTCTTTCTATACGATAGAAAGCTCTTGCAGCGTCCTGCCTTGTAAGGTATTCGTTTGGTGAAAATTCATTTGCAGATGTGCCTAAAAGTACATCATTACTATAAAGGTTAAGTACACTATTGTAGTAAGAAGCGCTGCTTGTTACATCTCTGTATGGGTTTTCAACACCTGATATGCTGTAGCCTATATCTATTGACTGCACTTTATTAGATGAGCTGTTCTTTGTCATTTCGCCTATTTCTGCATTGGCGGCTGTTTCAAACTCGGCTCTTATGGTGTGGTCTTTGGCTAAGTCGCTGAATGTGTATGTTGTAAGCTTTCCGCCGTAAATATCGTCGATATATACTCCTTTAACAACATATCCGTCTCTTGGTTTAATCTCAAATGTAACGCTTTCGCCGCCTTTTGCCGTAACTGTGTTGCTTGGGGAAATAGTTCCGCCTGTTCCGGCACTTGCTTTTATATAAAATGTTTTGTCTTTGTTGGCTTCATTACGTGCTGCTGTTGTATTTGGATTTGTTGACCAAGCCGGGTCGGCAGTTTCTTTTTCCGGTTCGGTTCTTTTGGCTGTTAATTTTGTATAACCTGTGCTTTCTTCTTCTTTTGTATATGTTTTTGTTATTTTTTTAAATTCTGCAGTAATTATATGGTCGCCTGTTAAGTTATAAAATGTATAGCTGGATATGTCTTCTTTATCTATGCCGTCAACTGTAACGGTGTCGATTTTATAGCCTTCATCGGGTGTTATTGTAAATGTAATGCTCTCGCCAACCGGCACCTCTACATTATACTTAGGCGATATGCTTCCGCCTTCACCACAGGATGCATTTACTGTTGCCACATTTTTTGCAGCAAGAGCCGGTACACATATTGACAGTGTTAATGTCAAAGCCGAAGCAATGCTTATTAATTTTTTAACTGCTTTCATTTTTAATACCTCCTTAGCTGAAGTTATAAATTTTATGTAATCTCTGATTTTATTATACAGTTTTTTGCACCTGTTAACAACTGATATAACACGAAAACAAAGCTCTTAAATATTAAGTTTTTATTACATGGAATGTTTTTTATTTCCAATCTTTAATTTAAGAATTTCGGTATTTTGTGTTGACAATATAATTTTTATAAAATATAATTGTTTGCGTTAAGCTGTAAAAGGCAGAGAAAAGAAAAAGTAGGTTTTAAAATACCTTTCAGAGAAACGCCTACGGATTTATCCGGGCTGTAAGGAGCGTTATGTGTGTTTTTTAACTGAAGCAGTCTTTGAGCCGCCGGGGGGAACAAAGTATCTCCGGACGTAAGCCCTTCGTTACAGGGTATAAAGTGACACTGATTTTTCAGTGTAAATAGGGTGGTACCGCGAGCCTTCGTCCCTAAAGCAGGGATTGAAGGCTTTTTTGTATTCAATTTTAGTAAATAAAACAATTTATAAATGTTTTTTAAGGAGGATATAAAAAATGAAACCATTGGGTGTAAACGAAATAAGGGAAAAATTCCTTTCATTTTTTGAGTCTAAGGACCATTTAAGACTTCCGTCAGCGTCACTTGTACCGCATAATGACAACAGCCTTTTGCTTATTAACTCAGGTATGGCGCCTCTTAAGCCATTTTTCACAGGCCAGGAAATTCCGCCAAGAAAAAGAGTTACTACATGCCAGAAATGTATAAGAACAGGCGATATTGAAAACGTAGGCAAAACAGCCCGTCACGGTACTTTCTTTGAAATGCTTGGAGATTTCTCATTCGGCGATTATTTCAAAAACGAGATTATTCCTTGGAGTTGGGAGTTTGTAACAAAGGTTCTTGAGATACCGGAAGACAGGCTTTATGTAACTGTTTATCAGGATGATGAGGAAGCTGCTCAGATTTGGCACGAAAAAGTAGGTCTTCCAAAAGACAGAATTTTCTACATGGGTAAGGAAGATAACTTCTGGGAGCACGGCACAGGTCCTTGCGGTCCATGTTCAGAAATTTATTACGACAGAGGCGAAGAATACGGCTGTGGAAAACCGGGCTGTACTGTAGGCTGCGACTGTGACAGATATATGGAGTTCTGGAACCTTGTATTTACACAGTTTGATGC
>CALWSS010000140.1 GCA_944384255.1 uncultured Clostridia bacterium | reverse complement strand
TACCCTATTTTAGTATAGCTGTAGCTTGTGTTAAAGCTTTCATAAAACAAAACTAAGCAGTTGTCACCATAGAGCATTATGTCTCCGGCTTTTATGCTTCCTACTTTTTCACTGTTGTTAGGAAATGCCTCATCAAAATAGTAATATTTTTCGTTGCTGTTTAAATCTTTCATATTTATAGTAACCGGGAGTTTTTTCAAAAGAGCATCTGTTGTTTCGTTTATATAAAATACTGCATTAAATTCTTTGCCACCGGCTGTAATTATAACTTCAGTTGCATTACTTTCAGAAGTCTGCTCCGTATTTTCATTTGTTTGATTAGTTTGACTTGCTGAATTAGTTTCATTTGTTGATTTTGAGGATGTTTGAAGACTTTTATATCCACAGCCCATAAGAACCATAGCTGCAAGTATAAACAGTACAAATATATTTTTTCTTCCTATGTTCATCTAATATTTAACCCCATTTCATAAGCTTCAGAAACAGCCTGTGTTCCCTTTACAGAGCCTGCCTCATCGGCACCTTTTCCTAATACAACACCTTTTAAAGAACACTTTTCAAAACAGTCAATCCAGCCCTGAAGGCCCTTTGTGGCGCCGTCTACAGCACTTTGGCTCTCATCGGCACAAGCTGCAATAAGATATATATCCCTGAATTTATAGTCCGATGTAAAAAGCGGATTGCTTCTGTCTAATAATGTTTTCATCTGACCGGACATTTCATAATAATAAATAGGTGTTGCAAAAGCTATTACATCAGACAAACGCATTTTTTCTACTATTTCATTTGAGTCATCTTTTATAACACACTCTTTTGTTTTCTGACATGCGAGACAGCCCTTGCAGAAGGCTATTGTTTTATAGTTTAATGAAATCATTTCAACATCATTTCCGCTTTCTGCGGCACCTTTTGCAAACTCCTTAGCCAAAAAATCTGAATTGGAGTTTTTTCTTAAACTTGTTGAAATAACCAGTACTTTTTTACCCATTATATCTCCTCCTCTAAATATTTAATAACCTTAGCCGGAACACCTGCGGCAACAGCATTTTCAGGCACATCCTTTGTAACAACAGCTCCTGCTGCAATAATAGCCCCATCGCCTATTGTTACACCCGGTACAACAGTTGCATTAGCTCCTATCCATACATTTTTGCCTATTACAATAGGTGAAGGATGCATGGTGCTGCGTTTTTCAGGCGAAAAATCATGATTTAATGTGGCCAAAACCACATTATGTCCTATTAAAGCTCCATCGCCTATTGTTATTCCGCCTTGGTCCTGAAAACGGCAGCCGGAATTAATAAAAACATTTTTTCCAACAGTTATATTTTTTCCACAGTCAGAATAAAACGGTGGAAACAAACCGAAAGACTCGTCAACTTTTTTACCAATTAACTCAGAAAACAGTCTTCTTACTTCTTCCGGTGTATGATATGCACCGTTTAACTCAGCTGTAATACGTAAAGCCTCCTGACTTACTTTATGCATAAACTGATGTGTAGTTGAACCGCCTTCTACTGTTTCACCGTTATTAAGTCTGTTTAAAAACTCATTTAAATCCATATATATTCTCCTTTTTATTGCCCATTGTTATGTTTCTGGTTAAATTATAAACTTTGCAAAATAAAATAGCAAATACCTATAATAAATGATATAATATTCATTGTAAGCATTTAATTAATATATAAAAGGTGACTGTATGGAGATACGAGTTTTAAAATATTTTTTATCCGTCGCAAAAGAAGAAAGCATTACAAAAGCAGCTGACCAAATGCACATTACTCAGCCAACTTTATCTCGTCAAATTATGGATTTAGAAGAAGAGCTTGGTGTTAAGCTTTTTAACAGAGGCGGCAGAAATAAAAAGGTTACTTTAACTAACGAAGGCTTGATTTTACGCAAAAGAGCTGAGGAAATTTTGGCTTTAACCGAAAAAACAAAGTTTGAGCTTTCACAGCCTGAAGAAATCGTTAGTGGTGATATTTATATAGGTAGCGGTGAAACGGAGGCTGTAACGCTAATTGCAAAGGCAGCCAAAAGTATTCAAAATAAATACCCTCATATTCGCTACCACCTGTTTAGCGGCAATGCCGATGATGTAACAGAAAGGCTTGACAGTGGTCTTATGGATTTCGGAATACTAATAGAACCGGCAGATATTGAAAAATATAATTATATACGTCTTCCGGTTTTTGACACATGGGGACTGCTTATGCCTAAAGACAGCCCTCTTTCTGATAAAAAATGCATAACACCGGAAGATTTAAAAGACCTGCCTTTAATAGTTTCACGTCAGTCATTTGTGCAAAATGAGCTTTCCGGCTGGTGTGGATGTGATTTTAATATTTTTAACATAGTAGCAACGTATAATTTAATTTACAATGCTTCCGTTCTTGTTACTCAGGGTTTCGGCTATGCACTGTGCCTTGACAGACTGATAAACACAACAGGAAACAGTCCTTTGTGTTTTAAACCTTTAAATCCACCTCTTAAAAGCAATCTTAACTTTGTGTGGAAAAAAAATCAGGTATTCTCCAATGCCGGAAAAAAATTTATTGAAGCTTTAAAACTTGAGCTTTTGGGAAATGAGAATAATCAGATTACTTAATTTAAAAACTTTCTGCTCTTTTATTTTAAAGGCACATACTTTAAGTTTAACAAGCAAATACTACATTAAACAAATTATAAAGGAGATGCGTTAAAATAATAGAACAGGATACTGTAAGACTTCTCAGGGAATGTGATTCAGGCATTAAAATGGGCATTGATGCCATTGATGAGGTATTAAACTATGTCAGCAACAATGTTTTTAAAAACTTACTGATTGTATGCAAAAACAGCCATTCCAAATTGGAAAGCGAAATTCAGGAGCTTTTAGACACTTATCATGACGAAGGCAAAGAACCTAATCCAATGGCAAAAAGTATGTCTTGGCTTAAGACTAATGTAAAAATGGCTTTTGATGAGTCAGACCAAACTATTGCAGACTTAATTACCGACGGATGCAACATGGGTGTGAAATCACTTAGCAAATACCTTAACCAATACAAAAACGCAAATGAAAAATCAAAAGATATTGCCAAAAACCTAATAATACTTGAGGAGAACCTTTCAAAAGACATACGTCAATTTTTATAACAATAAAAAAATAAAAATAAGCATAAAAATAAGGCTAAACTCTTTTTAACGGCTTAGCCTTATTTTTGTTTAGTTTAACAAATAAATTGAATAATTCAGGTATCCTGCAAATGTTACCCAAATTAAGTACGGAATCATAAGCTTTCCTGCTGTTTTTGAAATATTGCAAAACAAAACTGTTGTTATTAAAATAAGTACCCAAAGCACAACAATACAAATAAAAGCTAAAATATAATTTTGTGCATTAAAGAAAATAATAGGCCATATAAAATTAAAAACAAGCTGAATTAAATATACTGCAAGTGCCATTTTAATTTTGTACTGGCTTTGAGAAGATGTAAGCACAATATAAGATGCTATACCCATAAGTATATAAAGAATTGTCCAAACAACAAGAAAAACCCAGCCCGGCGGAGAAAGATACGGCTTATTAATTGTTTCAAAAACTTCCATACTGCCTTGTGTAATTAAAGACGAAACCCACCCCACTATAAGAGGCAAAGCAATACATACAACTAATTTTCTTAAATGAATAACCATTTATTTCACCTCCGATATACAATTTATGTTCAAACGGCTGTTTGTATACATAAATCAGTAATCAGTAATTTGAATAAAACGGTTATTTTTCATTAAACATTTGTAAAAGTAAAAAAGTTAGAAAGAGTTAGAAAAGAGTTGGAAAAGAGTTAGAAAAAAGTTTGAAAAAAGTTATGTCTAAAAATCAACATATAAAAAAGCCGAAACATAAGTTTCGGCTTTAATCTTTGTATAAATCAAATTTCTATTTTAGCACCTAATAATTTAGCAAACTCACGGCAAATTGCTGTATCTCCAGGCCAAGCAGGAGCAGTAACAAGGTTTTTATCAACAACAGCCTGGTCAGCTGGTACTTCTACATATTCACCGCCGGCAAGAGTAATATCAGGTCCTACAGCTGCATAAGCTGTTGCTTTGTATCCTTTAAGTACACCGGCAGCTGTAAGTATCTGTGGACCATGGCATATAGCTGCAACTGGTTTATTGTCTGCAAAGAATTCCTTTACTATTTCAATAACCCTTGGATTAAGTCTTATGTACTCAGGAGCTCGTCCGCCTGTAATAAAAAGTCCAACGTAATCTGATGTTTTAACAGCATCAAAATCAGCCGTAAGAGCAAAATTATGACCTGTAAGCTCAGTATATGTCTGTTTACCTAAAAAGTCGTGAACAGCAGTAGCTACAGTATCGCCTGCTTTTTTATCAGGGCATACAGCATCTACCTGATAACCCAACATTGAGAGAGCCTGAAATGGAACCATTGTTTCATAATCCTCGGTATAGTCACCACAAAGCATTAAAATTTTCTTAACCATAATAAACTCCTCCTCTTATTAAATAGGCCGACTAAAGTGAAAAAATAATTCAGCCGTTAATTTATTTTACACTTTTTTAGAAAATATTTCAATTAAATTACCAAAAAATCAAAACATATTGTCTATTATTTTTTCAGAAAGACGTTTTTCAAGGTTAGAAAAAATAGAAAATCCCAAAACGTATAATATGGCCGCAAATTCGCTTTGTTTTTTAATCACTTCGCTTATTTCTATATTTTTAAAGAAATTCTCGTCAAAAGACTGTTTTTTACCAATAAGCTCATAGGCTTCTTTCTGCATAAGCACAAAACTGCTGTAAAGTTCAGAAAGAATACTGCTGTTTGGGTCTTCGTTCAATGCCTTTGTAACAGGTGCTATAAGCCGGCCTATATCGTTAATGGAAAGCATGTTTTTAAGATGATAAATTATAATAAGCATCATTACATGATTTTTTGTATATTTCTTTTTAACAGGCGGCGGAAAAAGCCTTGCTTTGGCATAATTATTAATCATTGTTTTAGTAAGAATTTTATCTTTTTCGTTTCTTTTATACCCGCTGAGCTTAGTTTCCATAAAAGTAGTAACTTGGTCCATATAAAGGTCGATATTAGGTATATCGTTAAGCTCTATAATAGAACTCTGGTCTTTTTGCCTGAATTCGTTAAAGTCTATTTCCAAATTAATCAGCTCCATTGATTTAATTAAGATTTAATTTATAACATTATATAGTAATTATAACTATGTTTCAAGTATATTTATACATTGCTATGTAATTTTTATGTTTTGAACTATGTGTCTAAAATAAGTTGATTATAATCAAAATTTAATGTATAATGCCAAAGTCAATATATTTTTCATCGGAGGAAAATTAAATGAACGAAACATTACATACACTTTTAATTGTATGCCCTCTTGTTTTTGTAGCCGGCTTTATAGACTCTGCTGCCGGTGGAGGCGGACTTATATCACTTCCGGCTTATATGGCAGCCGGCATACCGCCGCATATTGCAACAGGCACAAATAAATGCTCTTCTATGTTTGGAACATTTTTTTCGGCATGGACATTTTTTAAAAGCGGAAAAATACATATAAAAGCTGCTCTTGTTTCTGCGGCAGCTGCTTTATTTGGCTCATGGGTAGGCGCTATGCTTAATATGATAGCCTCTGATAATGTTTTAAGGCTTATACTTATGATTACTCTTCCGGTTGTAGCCGTTTTTATAATATTTAAAAAAGATTTCGGAAGCACTGACAGAACAGACAGCATAACAGAAAAACGCTTAATTTTCTCTTGTATAATAATAGGTCTTATTCTCGGCTGCTATGACGGATTTTTTGGCCCCGGCACAGGTACATTCCTTATTTTATGCTTTACAATATTCAGCGGATTTGACCTTTTAACAGCTTCGGGAAATGCAAAAGTAGTAAACCTTGCATCAAATATAGCCGCATTTGTTACATTTGCCATAAGCGGCCAGATAATGTGGCATATAGGACTACCGGCAGCTATTTTCGGCATTGCAGGCAATATTTTAGGTTCTAAAATGGCCATAAAAAAAGGCGCTCGATTCATACGGCCTATGTTCATAATCATTATTGTTATTTTGTTTGTAAAAGTATTTATAATGTAAATGTTTATCTGTACTTTGAAAGGAAATACTAAATGAATAAAATACTGGTACTTCTTACAGGCGGAACAATAGCCTGTGAAAAAACAAGCTCCGGCCTTGTACCGTTAAACGGAGAAGAATTTTTTAAAAACATACTTAAAGAAATTTCTGACGATGAATTTGATGTTAAAGAATTAATGAGTATAGACAGTTCTGATATGGGCTGTGACCAATGGAACATTATAGGCGATGAAATTTGCAGCAGAAAAGACTATTACACAGGCATTATTGTCTGCCATGGAACCGATACAATGGCATATACTGCTTCTGCCCTTTCATTCATGCTCCAAAATATAAAAATTCCTGTTGTACTTACCGGCTCTCAAAGACCGGCATGTGAAAAAGACAGCGATGGATATTCAAATATATCCCTTGCCATTCAAACTGCAAAAAGCGGATTATGCGGTGTATTTGTAGCATTTTACGATAAAATAATATCCGGCACCCACTGTGTAAAAACTCATACATTAAGTGACAATGCCTTTGAAAGCATTAATTATCCATACACAGCAATTTATAAAAATGGTACACTTGAAATTAATTCTGAATCACTTTTAAATCAAATGCAGAATTTGAATATTCAAACATTGCAAACAGCCGTGTATTATTATTAAAACTGACTCCTGATATGGATACCGGAATATTTGAATACATAATAAAAAGCAAATTTGACGGAGTTATAATTGAATGCTTTGGTCTTGGTGGAATGAGCTTTAAATTCAACAACACTGTTTCCGGCATTGAAAAACTAATTAAAAACAATATACCTGTTATATTGTGCAGTCAGTGCCTGTATGAAAAAAGTGACTTTTAAGTATATGAATGCGGATTACTTGCATTAAATACCGGTGAAATAGAAAGCGGCATTATGACAACAGAAGCCGTGTATGCAAAACTTAAATGGGTGCTTACCAAAACACGTGATATAGAAACCATAAGAAAGTATTTTAAAACAAATTTTGTTGGGGAATTAGGCAATTAATATATTTTTGCCTTGATTTATTTCAAAATATATGGTATAAATTAATGTAATTTCATATTTCAGGCTTTGATAAGGAGCAGTAGGATTTAATATATTTTCAGAGAGCCGCCGGAAGGTGCAAGACGGCATTATGTTTTTTCCGAACTCGCCTTTGAGCTTCAGACTGAAATAACAGTAGGTCTGGCGTATGTCTGCGTTAAAGATTTTGAGTTGTGCCTTTTGGCAAAATAGAGTGGTACCGCGAGGAATATCCTTCGTCTCTAAAGAGATGAGGGATTTTTTTATTTCCGCTTTAAAATCAGCAGATAATACACCGGCTTTTAATAATCTTTTGGGAGGAAATTAAATGAACAGTCGTTATGAATTCGCCGCTATTGAGAAAAAATGGCGTGCTGAATGGGAAAAAAATCCTGTAAACAAGGAAGATGACAAAAAACCTAAATATTACTGCCTTGATATGTTCCCTTACCCTTCTGGAACAGGTCTTCATGTAGGCCACTGGAGAGGCTATGTTTTAAGCGATGTTATAAGCCGTTATAAACTTCTTCAGGGCTATCAAATACTTCATCCAATGGGCTGGGATGCCTTCGGTCTTCCTGCCGAAAACTTCGCAATTAAAACAAATACTCATCCGGAAGTAAGCACAAAAGCAAACATTGCCAATGTTAAACGTCAGCTTCACGAAATAAGCGCTATTTATGACTGGAGCCGTGAAATTAATACAACAGATAAAGGCTTTTATAAATGGACA
Source organism: uncultured Clostridia bacterium (assembly GCA_944384255.1). Lineage (GTDB taxonomy): Bacteria > Bacillota > Clostridia > Lachnospirales > Anaerotignaceae > Neoanaerotignum_A. The sequence continues at coordinate 23,864 of CALWSS010000140.1, read as the reverse complement.
CAGTGGATATTTGCAAGAATGTTTGAAAAAGGCCTTGCTTACGAAAAAGAAATGCCTCTTAACTGGTGCCCAAGCTGTAAATGCGTTTTAGCCAATGAAGAAGCAACAAACGGCGTTTGTGAAAGATGTGGTTCACAGGTAACAAAGAAAAATCTTCGTCAGTGGATGCTTAAAATAACAAACTATGCTGAAAGACTTCTTAATGACCTTGACAAACTTGACTGGCCGGAAAAAGTTAAAAAAATGCAGTCCGACTGGATTGGCAAAAGCTATGGCGCTGAGGTTGACTTTAAAGTAGACGGTACAGACAAAAAAATAACTGTTTACACAACAAGACCTGATACTCTTTATGGTGCAACATTTATGGTTCTTTCACCTGAGCATAAACTTGTTAAAGAAATAGCTACAGATGAATGCAGACAAGCTGTTGAGGACTACTGCTATCAGGCTTCAACAAAATCATCTGTAGACCGTATGTCAGATAAAGAAAAAACTGGTGTATTTACAGGCGCTTATGGTATTAACCCATTAAACAACGCACTTATACCTATTTGGGTTGCCGATTATGTACTTGCTGATTACGGTACAGGAGCTATCATGTGTGTACCTGCACACGATGACCGTGACTTTGAGTTTGCTAAAAAGTTTAATCTTCCTATTGTACAGGTTATTAAGCCAAAAGATGAGGAAGAAAAAGAGCTTACAGAAGCTTATACAGGCGACGGCGTTATGATTAACTCCCCTCTTTTTGACGGCATGACAGCTTTTGAAGCTAAAGAAAAAGCTCCTCACATGCTTGAAGAAAAAGGTCTTGGCAAAAAGACAGTTAACTATAAACTTCGTGACTGGGTATTCTCAAGACAGAGATACTGGGGTGAACCTATTCCTCTTGTTCACTGCCCTCACTGTGGAACTGTTGTAGTACCGGATGACCAGCTTCCTGTTGAACTTCCAGAAGTTGAAAACTACAAACCAACAGATACAGGCGAATCACCTCTTTCTGCTATAGACAGCTGGGTAAATACAACATGCCCTAAATGCGGCGGTCCTGCTAAACGTGAAACTAATACAATGCCTCAGTGGGCAGGCTCCTCATGGTATTTCCTCAGATATGCCGACCCACATAACGATAAAGAGCTTGCAAGCAAAGAAGCACTTAAAAAATGGCTTCCTGTTGACATGTATGTAGGTGGTGTAGAGCATGCCGTTCTTCATCTTCTTTATGCAAGATTCTACACAAAATTCCTCTACGACATAGGAGTTGTAGATTTTGACGAGCCGTTCCTTAAACTCTTTAACCAGGGTATGATTAACAAAGACGGTTCAAAAATGAGCAAATCCAAAGGCAATGTTGTTTCACCTGACGACCTTGTTAAAAAATACGGCTGTGACTCATTAAGAATGTATGAGCTTTTCGTTGGTCCGCCGGAAGTTGACTCTGAATGGGACGACAGCGGTATCGACGGTGTATTCCGTTACCTTAACAGAGTATGGAAATTTATATACACATATAAAGATAAAGACCATGCCCCAACAAAAGAATCTGACTTTGTTAAAAATACAATGATAGACCAGATTACAAAACGTCTTGAAGCCCTTACAACAAATACAGTTGTCAGCGGATTTATGGAGTACACATCTAAAATGATAGATGTTGCCAAAGCTCAGGACGGTATTGATAAGTCCTGCATCGAAGACCTTCTTATACTTCTTGCACCATTTACACCACATATTGCTCAGGAGTTATGGTGTGATACAGGTCACGAAGGTTCTATATTCGACGCTTCTTGGCCAAAAGCTGACTTGTCAAAACTTACTGTTGATGAAATAACTATTCCTCTTCAGATAAACGGCAAGTTCAGAGAAAACCTTACTATTTCTGCTGAAAGTGATAAAGACACTGTTCTTGCAAAGGCAAAAGAAGTTCTTGCTTCACGTCTTGCCGGAAAGACAATAGTTAAAGAAATTTATGTTCCTAAGAAAATAGTTAATATAGTAGTTAAATAATACTACCACTAAAAGCGCCTTTATGTGTTTAAATCATAAGGCGCTTTTAATTGTTTCCACATGTAATATAAATAATTTGCCGCTTAAAATCCTTTGTTTCTGATTATTAAAATTCTGCAAAAATTTGATAAAATACATGTTATGTATGTTGATTTTAAATTTTTATGTTATAATCATTTTAACAGTTTTATTTATGCAGGCAACGGAAATTGTTTTATGTTAAAGTAAGTAAAATGTAACATACATATATAATTTTGCAACATGGAGATTTAAAATATAAACCATATACTTAAAAAGTGCTGTTTTGAATATGACATAGAATTAAATTAGTACGTAAATCCGATTATAACTTTTATAAATTCAAAGGGATAATTATATTTCAATACTTATTTAAACGGAGGGAAGCAAATGAAAAAATTAGGATTCGGCTTAATGCGTCTGCCCCTTATTAACGGCAATTTTTCACAAATTGATAAAAAGCAGTTATGCGAAATGATTGACGTTTTTATTGAAAACGGTTTTCAATACTTTGATACAGCTTGGTTTTACCACGACGGTCAATCGGAAATAGCAGTAAAAGAGTGCCTTGTAAATCGCTATCCCCGTTCTGCTTTTGTTCTTGCCGACAAAATGCCTATTTCTCTCATTAATGATGAAAGCGAATTAGAAAATTATTTTAATACTCAGCTTGAAAAATGCGGAGTTGATTATTTCGACTACTATCTTATTCATAATATAGGCGGAAGCCGACGTAAAAAAGTTGATGACTTGCATGTATTTGAATTTATATCAGAAAAGAAAAAGGCAGGTCTTGTTAAGCACATAGGCTTTTCATTCCACGACACTGCTGATATGTTAGATGAAATATTAACTCATCACCCGGAAGTTGATTTCGTTCAGATACAATTAAACTATCTTGATTGGGAAAACGACGCAATACAGTCAAGAAAATGCTATGAAACAGCTAAAAAACACGGAAAACCCGTTATTGTTATGGAGCCTGTAAAAGGCGGAACACTGTCCTATATGCCAAAAAAAGCTGAAAACTCATTGCTTTCACTTCACAAAGACTGGTCTGTTGCTTCATGGGCACTCCGCTTTGCCATGAGTTTTGATAATGTAATGATTGTATTAAGTGGTATGAGCAATTTAAATCAAATTAAAGAAAATATACAATGTGCACAAAGCAATGAGCCGTTTGGTGAAAAAGAGTACTCTTGTGTCCGTAAAGCCGCTGAAATTATAAAATCAACAGCCGTTATACCATGCACCGGCTGTGCTTACTGCATTCAGGACTGCCCTAAAAAAATAGCTATTCCAAAATATTTTTCACTTTATAATGTTGATATAATAGAGCCTGAAACAAAATCTTGGACAGCCCAGTCTTTGTTATATACTCATTTTTCAGAGCAATACGGAAAAGCCAGTGACTGCATAGGCTGTGGCCAGTGTGAAAAAATGTGTCCTCAGAATATTCCTATTCGCCAGTGGTTAAAAAAGATTGCCTTAAGGTTTGAATAAGATTTTTTAGTAAAACTTAATTATTAAATATTGGTATATTAGTTTACATATCAAACAAATATCGGAGCCTTTAGCATATTGCCACAGACTCCGATTATTTTTTATTAAAATAACAAATTAGTAATATATCCCGCTTTTGTTTATTAAATATTTAGTTTATCTCTTCTGCCCTCTTAAGAGCATCATCTATACAAGCACATATATTTTCTTTGCCTATTTCTTCTATAAATCCGGCTTTTTCAAGCACACGCATAGGCTGTTCATTTACATGTGAAAGCACAAGTGTTACTTTATTCTTTTTGCAGTCGTTAAACAAAGTTTTTAAGCTTCTTAAAGCGCTTATATCCATGGAAGGAACTCCACGCATTCTTAATATAAGTACATCTTTTGTTTTGTCAAACATAAGCCTTGATACCTTATCAGCCATGCCAAAAAACATAGGTCCGTTAAGTTCAAAAACAATGGTATTTTTAGGCACAACCTTAAGGTTTATGTTGTCTACATCAACACCATCTTCACCTATATATTTCCAGCTTTCCACTTCTGTAACGTCTGCCATACGTTTCATAAAAAGCAGTGCAGCCAGCAAAAGCCCGGCTATAATAGCCACTACAAGGTCAAATATAACCGTAAGTATAAGAGTTACAAGAAGAATTGATATATCGCTTTTTGGCGATGTCTTAATAAGGTTAACACACTCTCTCCAGCCGCTCATGTTATAAGCTACCATAAAAAGTATAGCCGCTATTGCAGGCATAGGAATAAGAGCCGCATAAGGCATTAAAACAACCAATATAATAAGCAGAACAACAGCATGTACCATACCTGCTATAGGTGAGCGTCCGCCATTTTTAATATTAGCCGCCGTTCTTGCTATAGCACCTGTTGCCGGTATACCGCCGAAAAGTGCCGAGCCAATGTTTCCGGCTCCCTGTGCTATAAGCTCCATATTAGAATTATGCCTGTCGCCTATCATACCGTCTGAAACAACACAAGATAAAAGTGACTCCACAGCCGCCAGTATTGCTATTGTAAAAGCATCAGGCAGAGATTTGCTTATAACATCAAATGAAAGTGCCGGCAATGTAATTGAAGGCAAATCTGATGATATAGTATATAAATCACCTATTGTATTTACGTTTAAATCAAGAAGTTTTACAAGAGCTGCCGAAACAATAACAGCTATAAGAGAAGGCGGTATTTTGTCCAGAGCCTTAATTTTAGGCCACAATATAAGTATTGCCAACGAAATTAAGCCAACAACAAGAGCAGTAAAATTAATTGTTCCTATACTTTTAAATATTTCAGCTATTTTACCTGTTGTTTCAATAGGAGAAGAAGAAAAAGTAAGGCCTAAAAAATCCTTAACCTGACCAACGGCTATTGTAACAGCTATGCCAAACGTAAAACCTGTTGTTATGGTGTATGGAATAAACTTAATTAAGTTTCCAAGCCTTAAAACGCCCATTACAACAAGTATTATACCTGCAAGTACAGTAGCAACAATAAGCCCGTCCATACCGCTTGTGGCCACAATGCCTGCTACTATTGAAGCAAATGCTGCCGTTGGGCCTGCTATCTGCACTCTGCTTCCGCCAAGAAAAGAAATTATAAATCCGGCCACAATAGCTGTGTAAAGACCCTGCTCCGGTCCTACCCCCGATGCCAGAGCAAGAGCTATTGATAAAGGTAAAGCAATAATAGCAACTATAATACCCGATATAACATCTTTAACAAATTGTTCTTTGCTGTAGCTTTTTAAAACAGTAAAAAGCTTAGGCTTAAGCCCCTCCATAATAAATAAATCCCCCTAAACATTTAAAATTTTGCAGACATTTTATAATAATACAAAATTACTGCATATTTCAATAGTTTTATTAAAAAATTCTCATATTTCAGCATAAAATATTTAAAAACACCAGATTTAAGTGGAATTGTTCACTAAAACAATTGAATAATTATACAATACTGTATACAAAACATAAAAATAGCTGCATACATATAAACGTATACAGCTTTTTTGTTAATGGCCTTTTCTTTTTTCTTTCTTTTTTTCCTGTTTAATTATAAAAATTTGCTCTTTTTTCTCAATTTTCCTTAAACGTTTGCTTTTTTTAGATAGTATTTTATTCTGCTCATGCATAGCCTTAATTGCCTGCTGAGCTTTTGTTCCTATACCTATGTTTGCAGTTTGCTTTTTTATAAGCCTCTGCATACGTTTAGGATTGATATGTCTCTCGGCAGTTTCATCTGCCGCAAAATATGGACTAAACTGCATTTTTACAAAATTTCTCATCAGGTATTCATAAACCTCATAGTCTTTAGGTTCATTGCCAAAAACAATCCGGCTTACCTCATACTTTCTGCCATCATCTCTTTCATACACACCTTGATAGAATGTACCGTCAAAAAACACTGTAAAAGTAAATTTAGTCTTATCCATATTCTTTTTCCTCCTTTAAAATCCATAGCGCCGACCGGACAACCAAGGAGGCAGGTTACTGACAGTTATAAATAGTTTATAAACGAGTTATAAATAAGTTATAAATAAGTTATAAACAAGTTATAAAAAGTTTATAAATATTTAAACTGCGCCCGGACTACCAACCGGGCAGTGTTTTTGCCGACGCTTTAAATTACTAAAAATAAATGCCGATATAAATCGGCACTTATTAAAAATATAATTATTTATAAATTGGGTATTTGTCACAAATCTTAGTAACTTCTTCTCTTATGTAGTCTGCTTTATTGTCAAAGTCTGTAATAACAAGGTTAATAAGTTCTGCAACCTTAGCCATATCAGCTTCAACAAGACCTCTTGATGTAACGGCAGGAGTACCAATTCTTACACCTGATGTAACAAATGGGCTTCTTGGGTCATTAGGAACAGCGTTCTTATTAAGTGTTATGTAAACCTCATCACATTTGTTCTGAAGCTCTTTTCCTGTTATCTCAAGTCCTCTTAAGTCAAGAAGCATAAGGTGGTTATCTGTACCGCCTGTAAGAAGTTTAAGGCCATGGCTCATAAGACCGTCTGCAAGGGCCTTAGCGTTTTTAACAACCTGTGTCTGATAAGCTTTAAATTCAGGCTTAAGTGCTTCACCAAAGCAAACTGCTTTGCCTGCAATAACATGCATAAGCGGACCACCCTGAATACCAGGGAATATAGCTTTGTTAAAGTTGAATTTTTCATTAATTTTGTTGTTTGAAAGAATAAGACCACCTCTTGGTCCTCTGAGTGTTTTATGTGTTGTTGTTGTAACAACATCAGCATAAGGGATTGGGCTTTCGTGAAGTCCAGCAGCAACAAGACCGGCAATGTGTGCCATATCTACCATAAGGTAAGCACCACACTCGTCTGCTACTTCTCTAAATTTCTTAAAGTCAATCTTTCTTGCATAAGCTGAAGCACCGGCAATAATAAGCTTTGGCTTTGTTTCAAGAGCTATTCTTCTAAGCTCATCATAATCAATAAAGCCTTCATCATCTACACCATAAGGAACTACATTGAAATATTTACCTGACATATTTACAGGGCTTCCGTGTGTAAGATGTCCACCATGAGCAAGGTTCATACCCATTACAGTATCACCCGGCTCAAGCATAGCAAAGAATACAGCCATATTAGCCTGAGCGCCTGAGTGTGGCTGAACATTTGCATATTCACAGCCAAAAAGCTCTTTAGCTCTGTCAATAGCTATCTGCTCGATAATGTCTACATTTTCACATCCGCCATAATAACGTTTTCCCGGATAGCCTTCAGCATACTTATTTGTAAGTATGCTTCCCATAGCCATCATAACAGGCTCAGAAACGATATTTTCTGAAGCTATAAGTTCAAGGTTTCTGCTCTGACGTTTAAATTCAAGCTCTATAGCTTCGCCGACTTCTTTATCGTAAGCTGTTAAAGCCTTCATAACATCTTTAATCATTTTAAAATCTCCTTTTCTTTTACTTTTAACTACTGAAAAACAGCGTAAATTAATTATACTTTATCATTATAAAATCTTCAACAAAAAATTACATCTGCACAGCAGCCGTTTGACTTCTCTGCCTGAATAACTTTTTGTAAGCATAAACGAATAAAAGAGCCTCAAGAGCAAGTGCAGCTATCCACGAGAGCGGATATGATACGAAAAGAGTAAAATATGTTCTGTGGCTCTGGAAATAAGTAAACACAAATACCAGCCTTATGCCGCATACACATATAAGAGCTATACACATAGATGAAAATGAGTATCCTATACCTCTTAAAGCACCTGTTGTTGTGTCCATCATTCCACAAAGGAAATATGTAGCACACATTATAGAAAGCCTTATAATGCCGTACTGTATAACTTCTGCATCTTTAGAATATATGCTAATAAGCGGAGAAGCCGCAGCATATATTCCTGCACCCATAACAATTCCTACAACACATACAAGGAAAATACATTCGCCATATATTTTTATAATTCTCTTAATTTTGCCTGCACCAAAATTCTGGCTTATAAAGGTAAGAGCTGCCTGGTTAAATGAGTTCATGGCTATATAAAGTATGTTTTCAATACTTGATGCAGCAGCATTGCCTGCCATTACAGAAGCACCAAACGAATTGACTGATGACTGTATTATAACATTTGAAAAATTAAATATAACACTTTGCAGTCCTGCCGGCACACCGATTTTAAACATCTGCTTAAGCCTTAATTTATATATTTTTAGCTTTCTTAAATTAAGCCTATAATCTTCCTGTGTTGTAACAAATCTTTTAAGTATAAGCAAAGCAGAAATACACTGTGATATAACTGTAGCTAATCCAACACCGGCCACATCCATATTAAAAGCTATAACAAAAATCAAATTAAGTATAATATTAATAATACCGCCTAAAGTGAGATACAGAAGAGGCCGTTTTGTATCACCAAAAGCCCTTAAAATAGCACTGCCGAAATTATAAAGCATTGTAACAGGCATGCCAATAAAATAAATACGTAAATACAATGCTGATTTATTTAAAACATTCTCCGGTGAGCCCATTAAAATAAGTATCGGTTTAGTAAATACTACTCCTACAAAAATCAAAAGTACACCGCTTACCAAACTTGTAAGCACAGCAGTGTGCACCGTTTCTTCTATTCCTCTTTTGTCGCCTGTTCCTATAAGCCTTGCTGTTACAGCATTTGCACCTATTGAAAGGCCAATAAAAAAGTTAACAAGAAGATTAATAAGTGATGTTGTACTTCCCACAGCCGCAAGGGAGTCACTTCCGGCATACCTTCCTACTACTATTGTGTCGGCAGCATTAAAAAGCAGCTGCAAAACACCTGTAAGTATAACAGGTATGGCAAATATAATGATTTTCCCCATTAAAGGCCCGTTAAGCATATCAAACTGTTTTTGCTTTTCCATAATGATACCCCCTCTGTACTGATACCCCCTGTAAATTAAATATATATTAAAACGCCGGAAAAATCCCGGCGTGTAATAACTGGAGCGTTTTTATACCGCTTCATATCCTTTATTCTTTATTACATTTATAATATAATCAACATTCTCTTCACAAATTTCAGTTGTTTCAGCTTCAACCATTACTCTTATAAGCGGTTCTGTGCCGCTTTCTCTAACAAGCACTCTGCCGTCATTACCAAGTTTTAAGGCAACATCATTAACAGCCTTCTGAACGTCTTCATCAGCCTGTGCTTCTTTTTTATCCTTAACTTTTATGTTTTTAAGTATCTGAGGATATATTTTCACCGGTTCAATAAGCTTGCTTAAAGGCTCTTTTGACTCAATCATGGCTTCCATCATTTTAATTGCAGTTAAAATACCGTCACCTGTAGTGGCGTATTTTCTGAATATAATGTGTCCGCTCTGTTCGCCGCCTATACGGTGGCCGTTTTTAACCATGTTTTCATAAACGTACTTGTCGCCTACGTTTGTTTTCTCATAAGATATGCCCTGTGCATCAAGAGCTTTATAAAGCCCAAGGTTGGACATAACAGTTGTTACAATAGTATTATTTAAAAGCTTGCCACGGCGTTTCATATAGCAGCCATAAACATAAAGTATTAAATCACCGTTTACAACTTCGCCTTTTTCATCAACAGCAATACATCTGTCAGCGTCACCGTCAAAAGCAAAGCCTATATCAAGACCTTTTTCAACAACAAATTTCTGAAGACACTCTATGTGTGTTGAGCCGCAGTTCATATTAATATTAGTTCCGTCAGGCTCAGCGTTTATAACATAAGTCTTGGCTCCAAGAGCGTCAAAAACACTCTTTGCAATCATCCATGCACTGCCGTTGGCACAGTCAAGGCCAACTTTTATATCCTGATATGAACGTGTTGCAAGAGAAATTAAATATCCAATATATCTGTTTCTGCCGGCTGAATAATCAACTGTTCTGCCTATATTCTCTCTGTGAGCATTAGGAATGTCACCTGATTTTCCATCTAAATAATCTTCTATTTTGAGTATTGTTTCCTCGTCCATTTTTTCACCACGGTTATTAATAAGCTTAATACCGTTGTCATAAAAAGGATTATGGCTTGCAGAAATCATAATGCCGCAGTCAAAATCTTCTGTTCTTGCTACATAAGCCACACTTGGAGTTGTTGTAACATGCAAAAGGTAAGCGTCAGCGCCTGTAGATGTTATGCCTGCTCCAAGGGCATATTCAAACATATAGCTTGAACGCCTTGTATCCTTGCCTATTACAATTTTACATCTTTCGCTTTTGTCTTTGCCGTAGTACCAGCCAAGAAACCTGCCGACTTCAAAAGCATGGTTTACAGTCAAATTAACATTAGCTTCACCCCTGAAGCCGTCTGTACCGAAATATTTTCCCATTTATATATCTTCCTTCCAATAAACATTCTATATTAAAAATATTCTCATAAAAACTTAAGGCTATGCAGATTTTAACATAACCGTAACATGTTTTCAACATTATACAGTAAATTAAATCTGCATAGCCCTGTAATTTTAATAAACGTGGCTTATCTGGTATGATATTCTCTCATCGCCAATTCTTAATTTAAGTATCCTGAAATCCGGATTAATGCTTCCGTCATTAAGCCAAAGTGAAGGAAGATTAATATATTGTATTCCGTCTTTTACACTGGTCCAGCATGCCGTAGATGATGAAGAAACAACCATAACATCTCTGCCGGCTTCTTCTATTTCTTTAAGTGCACTCTTAAATAAGTCACCTTCCAGTTGGTCGCTGAAGTTTGAAGGTGAAGTATCCATGAAGAATACAACATATTTATTAGGCGACATCATAATGTCGTTTTTAAACCTCTGCCACTGGTCCCAATTAGTATTTTTAAATCCGCCATTAACAGCAGTCATGTTAACAAGTGTTACATTGTCTTTGTAATAAACGGTATAGCCGTTCTGCCACCTTATAACATCTATACTGTCGCCAAATGAAATATCGCTTTTTCCGCCGTAAACTGCCGTATCAGCATTAGTTTGAAGCATCTGATGTATTTTGCTTCTTTCACTGTCGTATAATGCAGTATCGCTTACATTACCGCTTGATACTGTTCCTGCAATATTAATATAGTAATATCCGTCTTCTTTTGTTACAAAGTCAGCATCAGATACCGACTGAGCTTTAGGCACATCAACATTAGAAGTTATTGGGTAAACACCTCTTAAATCGTCAAAATACATTGCCTGCTGCTCAGTATTTGTATTTGTTAAAGCTGCTACATAAATTGTATTAAGAGTTATAGGATAGCTTACACCGTCAGGAATATCAGCCGTTACATCCTGCCACCCCTGCCAATTAACATCTCTTGAAAAGTCTATTACACTTTCTGTTCCCTTTGAATCAGTTATTTTAGCTCTTACCCACTGGCCTGTTCCATTGCCGTATATCTTTAATTTAAGCTTTGACGGACTTCCGGCTATAGGCTGAGGATTAACAAAGTTAAGATATGCCGCCTGTGTTTCTTCAGACTGCTTAAAGTAATAGCTTAAACCAAGGCCTGTAGCTCCGTCTGTAAAGTTTTTCTTAGAAAGACCTGCAATACCCTGAATATCTGTCGGGTATGATGTAAAATTAAGATACTGAATATTCTCAAAAGAGTCTATCTGTTTATCTTCACTTCCTACAGCTACTTCTACATAACAGGTATTGCCGGCATAAGAACAAGTTATATAACCGCTGCCTTTTTCAGCTGCTGAATAAACATTGCCGTTCATAGAGCCGAATGTTGTGTCATATTGTGCAATATTTGTAATATCCATGCTGCTGCCGGAAGAAGTGTGAGCCGTTACTTTAATTTCTTTGCTCTCTCCCGGTTCTAAAGAAATCTGAGACATCTCAGGTGAAATACTTGTTACATAATCAAGGCTTAGTTTGCATGTCTGGCTTATGCCATTATAAGTAACAGTTATATTTGTACTCTCTGCTGCACCGTAAGTATATGTATTGCCGTTAAACACACCTGAGTTGTCATCTGAAATATACTGTATCTGGTCTGCCGGTATAGAAATTTTGTGAAGGTTTTCGTCATAGCCTTCAACACTAAATGTTACAGTTCCACCCGGAACGGCTACATCACTTGAAGGCGTAACCTCAAGAGTTTTTACACTTCCTACAGGGCTGTTGTCAAAAATGCCAACGGCTGTCATAACAGCTCTTGCTGCACCTTCTGCCGGTGAATTTACTATTTCAACACTGCCGGAATCTGTATTTTTAACAGCCATTGTAGATGAGCCGCCGCCGTCTAAATTAAGGCCGTAATAGCAGCCTTCATCTTTTAAAATCTGAATTGCTTCGTCAACATCAGCGCCTATGCTTACATTATTTCCACCGCTTCTTTTGCCGTCTATAACAATAAGCTTTAATGTGTTTTGGTCTTGAGAAAGACCAAGAAGTGTTCTTGGCTGACGGCCTGAAGCCATTTCACCTATATCCGCTGGTTTTACACCATTATTAAGTATAACACCACCGCCGGAAATAGCTGTCTGTATATTATCCAAATCAAATGTTGAAGTAATATTTACTTTTACACTTTGACCAACTGCCAAATATGGTAAATATGCATCGGCATATTCCGAGCTTAAAACAACTAAATATCCGTCATCAGGCACATTTACTGTTTCACCTTTTTGGGATATATATGTAATATGGTCGCCTTCAACTTTTAATTTAACAAGATTAGGAAATCTTGCATCAAGTGAAGCCGTATTTTCACAGGCATTTTTATCCAGATATACCGGATAAACCATTTGAGTTATTTTGTTAATGCTGGCAAATTCAAAATAGTCTTTGCCCTCAACATTAAACATCATTGTTGTTTTAAAATAGTCAAACATAGCATTGCCGTTATTGTCAACAAAGTATGTTCCGAACTGGTTTGAATTGATATTTTTATCAGTATCAATTGAAACTATATCTCCTCTTGCTATCTCCGGTCCGAAAGATGCCGAATATGTACTTGTCATGCCGAAGTATGCAGAGTTAACACCTGCTACAGCTGAATTGTCAGATACAATTTTGTCCACAGTTTCTCTTAAACCCAGTTCTTTTTTAGAATCAATAGGCTCAACTTCTATGTTAGGATTTGTTAAGTCCGCTGTAAGAACATAAATATCAAGCCAGCCTTCAGTTGTAAGTCTGTGTTTTACTTTATAATCTATTCCCTTTGCCAGAACTTCCTGCGTTACCTGTTCATAAAGGCTTTGAGCAGCAAATACAGGTATTGCAGAAAAAACCGCTCCGGCTATAATTCCGGCAAATAAAAGCTTTTTTAGTGAAACGAATTTTTTCAATTTGCAAATCTCTCCCTTAAATTACTTTAAGGCAAGTTACTTAATTGTGTAACCGCCTTTTACAATAAACCATGCTTCGTCAGAAGTTACAGAAGCTCCCCTTCCGTCATCTCTTGAAACAATAAGCAGATGATTAGCTGTAAGACTTTGGCCATTATAATACTCCTGACCTGATGTAACATCTATAATTCCGTCAGTGCTTTCGGTATAAGATAAAGCCGAACCGCTTCTCAGTATTATCTCTGAGCCTCCTTTTCCCAGTAAAATCTGTCCTTTTTGAAGTGAAACCGGCTCAAAACCTCCGCTTGTTTCCGTCTGTAAAGGCAAGCTTCCTGTGTCTTGGCTGCCATTTACTACGTTAAGCACATTAGCCATAGCCGTATCAACATAGCTTTTTGTAACAAGCGGGTCTCCGCTTGAACCAGCACTGTCAGATGACGCAATGGCTGTATACATAAACGAACAGGCTGCCACGACAAGCGCCGCAGCAAATGCTGCTGATTTAATTTTGCTACTCATTAACTACCCGTCCCCCTTATTTAATAATATTTTGGCTATTATTTATTATTTTGCCAAACCACTTAAATCTTTGTTAGCGCATTGTAATTATTTTATCACACATGCCCAATCATTTCGACAATGTTCATTATTTGTTAATAATACTGTAACTTAAGCGTAAACTTAGTTATTAAAAAATACGTCAAGAGCCGAACCGCCCATGTATCCACAAAGCTGTGATTGGCAGTAGCCTTCTTCACGCATGAAGTTTTCTATATAATCACGAACATACCAGCTGCTTCTGTCCCAGTTGGCAAAAAGTGTGTTTTCTTTAGGCGCTCTTGATACTATTCTTTCCAAATACTGTTTTGGTGAAAGGTACCTTATAAAAGTTGCCACCCTTTTTGTGTATTCGTCTAAAGAACATATCTCAAAATCACCATTTTTATACTGCTGTGCCATAACTGTGTTTTCGGCAATATATAATGAATGGAGCTTAACAAAATCAACGCCTAAAACAGATAATATTTTAGCCCCTTCTATACAGTCCGTAATATCATCCCACGGCAGATTAAGTATCATATGAGTACAAGTTTTAAAGCCGTATTTCTTTATATCCAAAACAGATTCAATAAACTCAGCAAGAGTATGGCCTCTGTTTATTTTATTAAGAGTATGGTAATTAACACTTTGAAGGCCAAGCTCTACAGTAATTTCAATATTCTTTTCATCAGATATATTCTTTAATACATCAAGATATTCTTTTCTAATGCAGTCCGGTCTTGTGGAAACTGCAATTTCAACTATATCCTTTTGACAGGCTTCATACATGTATTTTTCAAACATGTTTAAAGGCATATATGTATTAGTGAAATTTTGAAAATATGCGGTAAATTTATCAGCTTTATATTTCTTTCCTATATATTCCATGTTTTTGGCAATTTGTTCCTTAACAGAAAAAATGCCGGATAAATTATCAAATCCGGCACCTTTTTCATCGCAATAAGTACAACCTTTCAAACCGCCTTGCCTGTTAGGGCATGAAACTGGAATATTAACAGGCAGTTTATACACTCTGCATCCAAAATGATTTTTTAAATAATCAGAGTATCTGTTGTATATATCCATAATTATATAATGTATTTTTTAACCTCTTCAGGAAGAGCTTCTGGTTTAGAACTGATTATGAATACAAAATCCACGCTGTTTTCTTTGGAAAGATTTTCAATTTCACTGATAAATTCTTTTATACCATCATTTGTAAGACCTTTAACTATGTTGTGAAGACCATCGATATAAATCTGTTCAATATCGTTGTCCTGTGAGAGAATACCGCAAATAAAACCGAAGAAAATCTTCTGATCATTCATTACAAAGTTAGTTTTAACAAAACGAATGTTATAATGTAAATCATACATGTGTCTGTTATCGTCATCAATAAATACAACATGTCCTTTTGATGATTTTCCAGCATCATTTGCCATTTCTATAAGTCTTTTTGTTTTACCTTCGCCTTTTTCGCCCGCAAGTATCTGTATCATAAAAAACTCCCCCTTATCTGGATATGTTTACTTTATTATACAACATAAAAGTTTTTTGCTCAACCAGAAAAGCGATACACTTTTATATTATTATATTTATATTATTCTGCAAATCATTCAAAAATCCTTCTAAAACAATCAATTTTTTAATAATTAATGCAAATTAAGCAAAAGCAACTATAATTTGTATTGACTCTAAAGCAAATTAAACATATTATATATAGAAAACTTAATTTATATTCATCTTGGGAGGTCTTTTTATGGACAGTGACGAACGGTTATTAGTGGTAAACCGTGTAGGCAAAACAACCATTATAGCAAATGTGGTACTTTCAGTATTTAAAATAGCCTCAGGCATAATAGCCCGAAGCGGTGCAATGGTGGCAGACGGAATACATACTCTGTCTGATGTTGTTACAACTGTAGCGGTTATGATAGGTATGAAATTGTCAACAAAACCTGATGACAGCGACCATCCTTACGGACATGAAAAAATAGAAGCTGTTGTATCTAAACTTTTGGCTATACTTCTTGCCATAACAGCAATAGGTATAGGCTACAGCGGCATAAAAAATATTATTCACAGTGACTTTACACGTCCCGGAATGCTTGCTTTAGTTGCAGCAGTAATATCCATTGCCGTTAAAGAATGGATGTATCATTACACTGTCAGAGCTGCAAAAAAAATTGACAGTCCGTCTTTAAAAGCAGATGCATGGCATCACAGAAGCGACGCTTTTTCATCTATAGGTACATTAATCGGTATAGGCGGTGCCATAGCCGGTATAGAAATACTTGACCCAATAGCTTCTATTGCAGTTTGTGTAATGATAATACGTGTCAGTGTTGAAATTTATATTCAGGCATATAACCAGCTTATAGATAAATCAGCAGACCCTGAAGAAGTAGACAAAATAAAAGAAATAATATCCGGTGTAAAAGGTGTATGCTGCATAGATGATATTAAAACAAGAATCCATGGCCCACGTATATTTGCCGATGTTGAAATTTCAGTTGACGGCAACTTAACAGTTTATGAAGGACACCAAATAGCTCAGGAAGTGCATGATAAAATCGAAAGTGGTATGCCGGATGTTAAACATTGTATGGTCCATGTAAATCCTTATTTTAAGATTAACTAAGGCTGTATAGAAATAATAACTAATCCGGACCGTTAAAGTCTGGTTTTTAAATGCTTTTTATTTTAAAAAACTAATAATTTACTGAATTTATTATACCCATTAATAAACAAAATAAGCACGAAACATTCTAAATTAAATGTCCCGTGCTTATTTTTATTGTAAGATTGTTATTTCATGCATTATGCCTTGTAAATGCCCCAACACTTTTAATATCTGTAAGAGCGTCTTTGTTTACAACGGCTGTTGTGCCGTCATTTCGTTTAATTCTAACAAGATTATTATATCCCGGTGTACTTTCCTCTTCCGACACCGTATATTCAGCCAATGAATACGGCAAATCACTCCATAATATAAGCTCGGCAACTTTCTCACCCGTTGCCTTTTCTATTTTTTCACCAATTATAAATGCATTCCATTCATCGCTCCAGTAAAAACTTTGCTCTATTGTTCTGCTGTTTTCCAATGAATATGTATTGTCCAGAGGAATATTTAATGCATTCTGTTCATCTGAAACAAGATATTGCTGGGTATATGTGCTTTTAATAACAGGGTTTGCTCCGTTTTCAAGCAGACTTTTAGTGCTTTGAGTAACCCTCTGCCAGCCTTGAGGTGATTTTTCAGTACCATCTTCCCAGTTAGAATTCCAGTCAGCCTGTATTTTTACCGGATAGTTGTATATATTAACAAAACTTTGGCTTTTATCGTCCCAAATATAACCTTTGTCATATTCCAAACGCTCAAAAGCACCTATTTTTTCGTTTAAAATTTCATTAATAAATATTGTATCTCTGTTTTTATTCTGCAAATATACAACATGTGGGTCTTGAGTATTGGTAAAAACTCCTACCTCGTCTATAAACTTATATTTATCTCCGTCCTGCTCATAAGCTGACAAAAGAGTGTATCTTGGCCCAAAGTCAGCCAAAAGCACTGCATCTTTTTTACCGTTGCCTTTAAAATCGCCATATAGTACATCTAACTTAATTATTTCTTCCGGTGTAATATCGCCTGTTCTTTCAGTGTCATTTAGCATAATGCCGGCTATTTTTACCATAGTTTCCATATCGGTAGTGTTGTTCAAATTATCTCTTGTTATAGCCGGAACCTCTCCAAATATTGTTACACAAACAAGAAGCATCATTGCCGCTGCGGCACAAAAGGCAGGCACCAGTTTTCGTTTCATATTATCATTTCCTTAAGTTTTTTATATGTATATGTTTAAAGCAATCAATAAATAACAGCATGTATACAAATAATATGAAATTTCATATATAATTCATTATCTGTTAATACAGACATAATAAAATCAGTTTATAATATGTCATGCAGAACAATAAGGAGAGATTGCATTGATTGATTTAATACACTCAGTTATAAACCATCGCTTTTTCAGACTGACTTTTATGCTTATATCAGTTATATCCCCTTTTGTGCTTTTTAACATGTTATATCATAATACTGAATTAACAATACGGCTTTTGTGGATAAATACATACAGCTCTTTAATTGTCTGCCTGTTATATAAAAACAATATTATAAGAACAATTATTGTATTTTTAAGCTTCTGCTTTTTATTTGCCATTTCATTTATGTTGTTAGATGCTGAATTTAAAGCAATACCGGCAGTTATATTTTCAGCATTTTTCCCATTTATTCCAAACCCGTGGTTATAAAAAATTAACTTCTTATTTAACACCATATTAAAAATTGAATAATAAAACATAATAAAGCCTTATTATAAACTTTTTTCAACTTACTAAGAATATATTATTTTAAACATAAAAACAGCGATATAAGATACTAAATTAAATATCTTATACCGCTGTTTGTTTTAAAGAACTTTGGATAAAAAGTCTTTTAATCTTTGATTTTTTGGATTAGCAAAAAATTCTTTCGGCTCATTTTGTTCAGCTATAACACCGCCGTCCATAAAAAGAACTCTTGTTGCTACTTCTCTGGCAAATCCCATTTCATGAGTTACAACAACCATTGTCATACCTTCATCAGCAAGCTGTTTCATAAGCTGCAAAACTTCTCCAACCATTTCAGGGTCAAGAGCGGATGTAGGCTCATCAAAAAGCATAACATCCGGATTCATGGCAAGGGCTCTTGCTATAGCTATTCTCTGCTGCTGACCGCCTGAAAGCTGTTTAGGGTAAGCATCAGCCTTATCTGGTAGGCCTACACGCTTTAAAAGTTCCATAGCCTTTGCGTCAGCTTCACTGTTAGACATAATACCAAGCTTAACCGGTGCCAGTTTTATATTTTCTTTAACCGAAAGATGCGGAAACAGATTAAACTGCTGAAAAACCATACCCATTTTACGTCGTATAGCGTCAATATCAGCTTTAGGGTCAGTAATATCGTTTCCTTCAAAAGTAATTGTGCCTTCAGTAGGTTCCTCAAGAAGATTAAGGCAGCGAAGGAAAGTTGATTTACCGGAGCCGGAAGGCCCTATAACTACAACTTTTTCACCTTTATAAATATGCTCGTCAATGCCTTTAAGCACCTCATGACTGCCGAAGCTTTTTTTCAAACCTTTAACGTCTATCACTTTCACGCAGCCTCCTTTCAAGTAAAGTGAGAAGCTTAGAGAGAATAATTACAAGTATAAGATAAATAATAGCTACCAAGACCAAAGGAAGGAATGCCTGATATGTTCTTCCTTGAATAATAAGGGCACCTTTAACCATGTCTTTAAGACCGATTACCGTAACAAGGGATGTATCCTTAAGAAGAGTAATCATTTCGTTGCCTAAAGCAGGCAGAATATTCTTTATAGCCTGAGGTATTATTATATACCGCATTGTTTTAATATAATTAAGACCTAAAGACCTGCCGGCTTCCATCTGTCCGGCATCAATTGACATTATACCGCCTCTTATAATTTCAGCTACATAGGCACCGGAGTTAATACCAAATGCAAGTATAGCTACCATTGTAGTATTTGTTGATGAAGCAAATATAACGAAATACATTATAAGAAGCTGCACCATCATAGGAGTTCCACGGATAACAGTAAGGTATATTTTACAGAAGAAATCCAACACACCAAGTATGTAATAGCCCAAATCTTTTGTCTTTTTGTGTTTTCTCTGGTCGTGTGCCGAACGTATAACAGCCACTATAACACCAAATATAACACCAAGTATAAGGGCACCGACAGCAACGGTTATAGTTATGCCAAGACCTTTAACTATATAAAGCCACCTGTCGTCTTCTATAAAGCTTTGGTTAAAATCATGCAAAAACTCCTGATAATGGCTCAAAAACCATTCTCTCATAAAATTCCCCTTTTCCTACTTAAAACAAAAATTACAAAAACAGGGGCGGTGTGCAGCCGTCCCTGAATAAGTCATTAATAAATTATTCTGCAGTAATATATTTATCAATTATTGACTGAATTGTGCCGTCTTCTTTAAGCTCAGCAAGAGCTGTGTTTAACTCATCAAGAAGCTCTGTATTTTCTTTAGATACAGCAATAGCATAATCTTCTACTGTGTATTCTGTATCAAGAACTTTAAGGCCTTCGTTAGCTTCAACAAAAGCTTTAGCAGGCTCGTTATCAATAACTACGGCATCAACTTTGCCTGTTTTAAGAGCTTCAACAGCGTTAGCGCCTGTTGTATAAGCAATTACGTTGTCCTCGCCGTAATCATCTGCACAGTAGATGTGGCCTGTTGTTGATTCCTGAACACCAATTTTGTGACCTGCAAGGTCATCTGGACCTGTAATTTCAGAATCTTCTGGAACTATAATTGACTGAATACCTGTTGCATAGCTGTCTGTAAAGTTTACGTTTTCCTCTCTGTCAGGTGTAACTGTCATACCGGCAAGAACCATATCGATTTTACCTGTCTGAACGGCTGTAATTAAAGAGTTAAAATCCATATCTTCAATAGTAACTTCTTTGCCAAGCTTCTCACCAAGAGCTTTAGCTATGTCAGCATCAATACCCACAATCTGGTCGTTTTCATAATACTCGTATGGAGGGAACGCTGCATTTGTACCCATTATAAGAGTATCGCCTGTTGTTTCTTCACCTGAAGCAGTAGCCTCTGTTGATGTTGAAGCGCTTGCAGAAGCAGAACCTGATGTAGAAGCTGAGGCAGAGCCTGAAGCTGATGAAGATGATGAGCTGCCACATGCTGCCATTGAAGCACACATGAGTGCTGCAGCTACTAAAAGTGCTAATTTTTTCATAAAATAACCTCTCCTTAATACAAAAAGTTTTGTGTCTTAAACGGCACAACTTGTAGTATATACTTTTTGTTAGATTTTTGCAACATTTAAAAATATTTAATTAAAAAAGCCTGTGGAGCAATCACAGGCTTTTAAAAATCACATGATTATTCGGCAGGAGTTGCATCTGCAGGAGTTTCTTCAGCTGGTGCCTCAACTCCGTCTGCCTCTTTTTTGCTGAGACTGATTTTTTTAGCTTCAGTGTTTACTTCAAGAACTTTAACCTTGATAACTTCACCAATTTTAAGTTCATCCTCAGGTTTTACAACATGCTTGTTGGCAATCTGTGAAATATGAACAAGTCCGTCAACACCTGCTTCAAGCTCTACAAAAGCACCAAAAGGAACCATACGTACAACTTTGCCTTCTACAATTGAGCCAACAGGATATTTTTCAGCTGCTGAAAGCCATGGGTTTGGAGTAACATTCTTAAGAGAAAGTGAAATTTTGCCTTTTTCTTTGTTTATGTCAAGAACAACAACCTCAACTTCGTCGCCTTCTTTAAGAATTTCTCTTGGGTTAGTAATACGTCCCCAGCTCATTTCTGAAATATGAATAAGACCATCTATTCCGCCAAGGTTAACAAAAGCACCAAAGTCTGTAATTCTGCTTACTGTGCCTTTAACTTTCTTGCCAACTTCGAGTGTAGCAAATACTGCCTCTCTCTTAGCCTGAGCCTCTTTTTCAATAAGAGCTTTACGTCCACCAATAATACGACGTTTGCTCTTATCAAGCTCAATAATGTTAAATGTGATTGTCTGGCCTTTAAATACGTTAAGGTCATCAACGAATCTGTTTGATACCTGTGAAGAAGGAATGAAAACTCTAACTCCGTTAACAACGGCAATAATACCGCCTTTAACAACCTCTGTAACTTTTCCTTCAACAGGTGTCTTTTCGTCATAAGCTTTCTGTATATCGTCAAATCCTTTCATAGACTCAATGCGTTTTCTTGAAAGGAGTACGTTTCCATCGCCGTCGTTTACTCTAACAACAAAAACCTCAATTTTATCTCCAACTTTAAGTTCCTTGCTTGGAAGCGCATTTACATCGCTGCTGTATTCGCTTCTTGTAATAATTCCGTCCGACTTATATCCAAGGTTAACAGAAACCTCTTCATTTGAAATCTGAATTACTGTTCCAGTAACAATATCTCCTGTATGTAATGTAACCAGATGCTCATCAAGAAGCTGCTGGAAAGAAAGCTCTCCGTCCTCATTTGTATTTTTCACTGCATCGTTTAAAGCCTCGCTCATAGTACCAATAACCTCCTTTATTATTGCCGGTGGTGTTGATGCACCAGCAGTTATACCGATTTTATCATTTTTATCGAAAATATTCAACAATAAATCCGAAATTGTTTCAATATTAATAGTGTTTTTACAATTTTTTCTGCAAATCTCATATAATTTCTGAGTATTTGAGCTTTTTTTATCACCAATTACAATCATTTTGTCAACATTTGAGGAAATTTCAACCGCTTCCTTTTGTCGTGTGCTTGTAGCAGAGCAGATTGTGTTGTAAATAACAGGCTCTATTCCTTTGCTTTTTAACGTATCAACTATTTCGTCAAAAAGGCTTTTTCTGAATGTCGTTTGAACGACAACACAATATTTAGCATCTTTTTCTGCCTCAAATTTTTCAGCTTCCTCAACTGTTTTGGCAATAAATGCACTGTTTTGACACCAGCCGTTTATACCTATAACCTCTGGGTGGCTTTTGTCACCCACTATAATTATTTTATAACCTTGGCTGTATTTTTCATTTACTATATCATGAATTTTTTTAACAAAAGGACATGTACCGTCTATTATTTTAAGACCTTTATTTTCTATCTCGTCGTATATTTCCTTTCCAACTCCATGGGAGCGCAGTACTATAGTTCCGCTTTTTACATCATCTATATTTTCAATGCACTTTACACCGCGCTTTTCAAGGTCTTCCGTCACGGTTTTATTGTGTATAATAGGCCCGTATGTATAAATATCATCAGTACCTATTGCATTATTTACAGCCTCTATAGCACGGTTTACACCAAAGCAGAAACCGGCGGATTTTGCCAATACAATTTCCATTAAACATCTCCGACCTTTTCTTTTATAATATTTATTATGGTATTTTTAACTTCTTCTATGCTCATTTTTGTTGTGTCAACCTCAATGGCATCATCAGCTTTTCTTAATGGATTAAGCTTTCGGGTCATATCGTTTTTATCCCTTTGTATTATCTGATTTTGAACTGACTCAAAATCATACTTAAGGCCCAATTTATCAAGCTCACCACAGCGTCTTAAAGCTCTTTGATGTGCACTTGCATTAAGATAAATTTTAACCGGAGCATCTTTAAGCACATTCGTGCCTATGTCCCTGCCATCCATAATAACAGACATGCCTTTTGCCATATTCCTCTGTATAGATACCAATTTGCTTCTTACATCGCCTATAGCTGCCACATCTGAAGCCCCGGCTCCTGCTTTTTGACTTCTAACATCATCTGTAACATCTTCACCGGAAAGATATATCCTCTGTCCGCCGTTTTCCGGCTTAATATCCATTTTTATTTCATCAAGTACAGATGAAACTTTTTGGGCATCTTTTGTATCTATACCCTTTCTAATGCAATAAAGAGCAACTGCCCTGTACATAGCTCCTGTGTCAATATAAACTATGTTAAGTTCTTTTGCTATAAGCTTGGCTATTGTGCTTTTGCCGCTTCCGGCAGGGCCATCTACGGCTACTGAGTAAAAACCCATAACTTTTACCTTCTCTCAAATTTTATTTAATATCAGGTCTTAAAATTTTGGCACCGCCTAAATAAACATGCTTAGCCTCTTTCTGAGTTTTTCCGTTTTCGGCAGTAACCATAACTCTAATACACTTTTTAAGGCTGCCCTCTATATTAAGCTCCTGAACACACATAAGAGCTGCTTCTGTAAGACCTATCTCACGGGCAGCAACTGCCGGATAAACCTTATCCAAATCAGCTGTAGCAGTAAATAAAACAGAAGTTATTTCGTCTAAGTTAATATTATTCTTTTCTATAATAGCCAAAAGCATTTCTTTTGTTTTGAAAAGTATTTCTTCTCTTTCGTTTTTGTCAGCCGTTATGGCACCTCTAATACAAACAGCCATTTTTTATT
>CALWSS010000139.1 GCA_944384255.1 uncultured Clostridia bacterium | reverse complement strand
TATTGTAAAAAGATTCAAAGCTTTCTTCAGAGCATGGAGAGCCGTTAAGTGTATAGCCGGTATCTGTAAATGCAAAATTATAAGTTGTGCCGTTTGCTGTAACTGTCATAGTATCAACTTTATCTTTTTTAACGGCACATATTGACTGCGGCACATATTTATAACCGTCAAAATATTCTTTAAGTGATGAAGCTGTTTCGCTATCTAAAAGACCTATTGTGCCGGCACCTTCAAACATAATGTATATTGAGCCGTCATCGTTTTCTTTGCCTAAATACAAAACGGCTTCTTTCTCTTGTCCGCTGTCGGTTGTATAGTTTACTTTAATTGAATACTGCGGATTTGAAAGGCCGTAGTTTTCAATAGTAGTTTCATCAGGCGAGTATGAAACACACTTGCTTGCTGCTGCTGTTTTAAGCCTTGATATAAGAGCATCTACCTTATTGGCATCAACAAATGTATCACTGTTAAAAGGCTGTGAAAAACGCCATATTGAGCTGCTGCCCATAGGGCTGTTGTCATCTTTTTCGGCTTTAAATACAGACACTTGGCTTTCAGGCGATACACAGTCAAAGGATGTAAGTGTAGATTTTGAAAATGCCGAAAGGTCGTAAGATGCAGCATAGGAATAAAGGTCCTGAACAAGTACATCGCCAACGGATTTATTTATAATGTATATATTTTTACTGTCTTTTTCACAGGCATAATAACGCTCTATGTTTTCGTTATAACTGCCTATTAAATATGTAACACTTACACCATGTGAGTCTGTAAGAGTTATTGTCTGCTGAGGCGAATTAAGGCCGAATCTTTCATAATCCCCGTCAGATGATACAAGCCTTGCCGCTACAAGGTTATTGGCCTTTTCCAAAAATTCATTTACTGTGTCGCTGCTTACAGGAAATGTTTCATCTGAGGCAAGTACCCATGAGCTGTCTTTTAATTCAAAATCAAAAGGCATGCTGTCGTTCTGGCAGGATATGGAAACAATGTCGCCTGTTGTTTTTTCTGAAACATATACATTTGTGTCGGCACTGGCAGCTATATTGTTTTGGTGCCTTAAAATGCCAAACACACCAAACACAACTATATTTAAAACAACAAGTACAGTAATTATTTTTATGCCTTTATTATTCATCAGCGGTTCCTCCTTCTGTACCATACAACTACTCCCAATACGGCAGCTATGGCAGGAACAACACCTGTAAGTATTATTTTCCACATTCTGCTTTGAGAAGTTGTAACTATAAGAGTACCCAATGAAATTGACTTGCCTGTTACTGAAGAAGATATGTCCTGACCACATAAGTAATTAACGGCAGATGTTAAAAACTGTGAGTTTGCTCCGCCTACCATTTGGTCTGAGTCTGATGAAATAAATTCACTGTTTGTAATCCATACAATTTTTGTATCGTTGTTGTCATATTCTTCTTCTATTGATACGGCAAGGGAATAAGGGCCGTTTGGCACATTGTCAACTTTTTCGTAGGAGCTGTCCTGTATTATGTATGCCATATTAGAAGTTGTAAGGAGGTCTGTAATTTTTACTGTATCACGAATATCAGAACTTTTTACTATAGCCTGAGCAAGAGGCATTAAAACAAAAGAGCTGTTGTCATTAAACTGTTTTGTAATGTCGCTTTTATCGCTGGCATAAGGCAGAATATAATAAGGATAGCCGCTTAAACATCTGTCGGTTGCACCTTCCATTACAACACCGTCTATTGTTGAAACTCCGTATTCTTTCATAACCGACATAAGGTTAGGCAGTTCTGAGGAATTGTAGTCTGTAATTAAAAGCATTTTGCCGTTGTTTGCCAAATACTGTGTTATTTGTGCCGCTTCCTGAGCAGTTAAATCAGTTTCAGGAGCATAAATAAATATACACTCGGTATCTTCCGGTATTGCACCTGATGAAAGCAGGTTAAGGCTTTTAAGCTCAATTCCGGCTTTATTTAATGTGGCAGAAAGTGAATCGTCGGTCTGTTTTTCTCCGTGGCCTTCAAGGGCATAAAGCACAGGCAGGTTTTCACTTGTAACGTATTTAATGGCACTTGTAAGGTAATCTTCACCGTTAAATGCCGTATATGTGGCTATGTTGGCATAGTCTATAATTTGGCTGCGTTTTGATGAAACTACTATTATGCTGTTGTTGCTTAAACTTTCGTTGGTATACTGCTGTTCAAAATTAGGGTATGCTGCCGGGTCGATAGTGCTTATATGAAGATATGGGCACAAAGAAGCATATCTGTCGAGCATATCAGTAAGTGTGGCGTCTTCTTTACCGCTCTGGCATACTCTGTAAATGTCTATATCTTCTGTTATAGAGTTAAGAAGTTCTTTTGTATTGTCGGAAAGGGTATGAAGTCCTATTTCTGTTGTGTCAAGTTTTGTGCCTTCAACCGGAAGCTCATTTACCAAAAGATTAATACCTACTGTAAGAGTAACGCAAAGAACACATATTATAATACCTATACTTCTTTGAGATATTGTTTTTTGAGGTTTTTGGCTGTTATTTGTGTCCATCAGCGCCACCTCCTTCTGTTTTCAGACTGAATTGTAAAGCAAATAAAAAGAAGTGTAACTGTAACAAAGTATACTATGGCTGTTATGTCGAAAACACCGTTTGTAAATGAGTCAATTTTGCCGAATATGGCAAACCACTGTGAAAAAGAAGCAAATTTTCCGACTAAAAGCTCATTATATTTAAAGTATATAACTAAAAGCGGTATTTCCATAATGCAGGCGGATATTATTGTTATAAGCCACTTTTTGGAAGCAATAAATATAATTACACATACCGCTGCGGCACATACTGTAAAAGCTCTGAATGTAAAGTCCGATGCTGAGGATATGTTTTCGGCTATAGTAGGTATCATGTAGCATAAAAGAAGTATGCCGAAGCAAAGTATAGCCGCTATTATCTGGTTTTCTGTAAGGGATGATGTAAACATACCTATTGAGCAAAGTGTACATTCCAAAAGGAAAAAGGCAAATATACAGCTGAAAGCCGTTTTTAAGTTAACTACACCATAAGACGATATAATAAAAGGATAAATACACATTATAAGAGCCGGTATTAATGTTATGGTGCATAAAGCAAAAAATTTGCCTAAAACAATGCTTTTTACATCTATAGGCAGCAAAGACAAAAGTTTATCTGTTTTCTGCTTCTTTTCGTCGGAAAAAACACGCATTGTAAGAAGGGGTATTGTAATAAGCAGAACAAAGCACATGTCTTTTACTACATATTCAAATGCAGCAGAGTAGTAAACAAAATTTACAAGGCTTGTAAAAAGCCCGGCACTTAAAAGCATAAAAGCAAGAAAGACATATCCTGTAGCCGTTACAAAATAAAGCCGCAGTTCTTTTTTGTAAACCGAAAGCATTAACTTTCGCCTCCTGTCTTGGTATTTTCACTTTCCTGTATAATTTCAAGGAAAATTTCCTCAAGAGAACTCTTTTTAATAAACATTGATGTAACAGGGCACTGGGCCTTGCCAAAAGCATAAAACAGCTTTTCACGAGGGTCGTTTTGAGGCATAAACTTAAATATGTAAGTATTTTCTTTTTCTTTATCACATGAAGCAGATGTTACACCGTCTGTATTTTTAAGTATATCAAGTATTTTTTCACTTTCGCCTTTTACCTCAAGCTCAACTGTTTTTTCTGTTTCTTCGTTTCCTATAAGGTTTTCGGCTGTATCAAGCACAACTAATTTACCGTGGGATATAATCATTATGTTGTTGCAAACAGCACTTATTTCTGAAAGTATATGACTGCTTAAAATTACTATATGGTCTTTGCCAAGCTCTTTAATTAAGTTACGGATTTCAATAATCTGTTCCGGGTCAAGGCCGACTGTTGGCTCATCTAAAATTATAACAGGGGGATTGCCCAGTATAGCCTGTGCTATGCCAACCCTTTGCCTGTAGCCTTTTGAGAGATTTTTAATGAGCCTGTTTTTCATAACAGTAATGTTTGTTTTTTCCATTACGTATTCTATGCTTTTTTGAAGCTCATTTTTTGGGATTTTTTTGGCACTGCCTACAAAACGCAGATACTCAAGAGGTGTAAAGTCCTCATAAACAGGGGGTATTTCGGGAAGATAGCCTATATTTTTTTTGGCTTCTTCCGGTTTAAGTGACATATTAATGCCGTTAATTATTATTTCGCCTTTTGTAGGGGCCAAACAACCGGTTATCATATTCATTGTAGTGCTTTTGCCGGCTCCGTTAGGGCCTAAAAAACCGAAAACGCAGTTTTGCTCTATTTTAAAGCTCAGATTATCAACGGCATGAAAAGTACCGTAAATTTTTGAAAGATTTTTTACTTCAATCAATACTCCAGCCTCCTTAACAGATTGTTTATCTATGAATGATAGCAGATTATTTGACTTACTTCAATGTATATTTTGTAAACAATTACCTGTTTTATGGATTATTATGCAAAAAAAACGGCGTTTATATATATAAAGCCGTTTAAGTATGTATTTTTATGTATGTTTTTATTTAACAGGAATTATTATTTTAGTTAAAAACTCGTTCTCATTTTTTACATCCGTAGGCGACATAAGAAATTCTTCTGTAACAGGCCCTGAAATTTCAAATTTATTTACATTAAGCCATTTTATTGTTTTAACGTATGTATTTATTATATTTGCACAGGAACCACGATGAATTGCCGTAACGGCCTTAAATGCCGGTATTTTTTTGTAAAACGGAAAATCAAGTTCATCTTTTACAGCCATGCTTATTTCCAGTTCACATTCGGTTTTAAGAAACTGGTCCAAAGGAGGATTATGGTATGTGGCCATTATTGAGCTTTCGGCTTTAAGTCTGTTTTTTCTTGCCAGCTCAAATATTTCAAACCAACGGCATACGGGTATAACATCGCTTTTAAAGTTTGTTTCCGTTCTTTTGGTGTATATAACTCCTCTTTCTGAAAAGTATTCGACTTTTGGCTCCTCAAATTTTATGTCATGAAGCTCTATTTTTGCTATTGAATTTTCAATTTCGTTGTATAAATCCTGCAAAGACATTATTTTTTCGTGAATGTCTTTTAATCTGGTGCTTAAACTATCTTTTAATGTATGTATATCACTTTCATAAACAAGTGTATGCACTTCATCAAGTGAAAAACCATAATTTTTAAGCTTTCTTATATTGTGCAGAGTAAGCATTTGGTCTTCTGTATAATATCTGTAATTAGTGTCTGCATCACGCTTTTCAGGCACAAGAAGCTTTATTTCGTCGTAATAGCGCAGTGTTTTTACAGGCACTCCGCATATTTCTGAAATATCACCTATTGTATAAAGCTTTTTTTGTCGGTTCAATTTATATTCCTCCCCAATGGGATTTGTTTTTGATTAAAATTATATAATAATTCAAATTTTTTTTCAATAATACAAAAAAGCCTTAATTTTCCGTAAATTAAGGCTTTTGAGCTAAATCATTTTTTTATAAGGTTTTCGCCTATTTTGTAAATGTCTCCGGCACCCATTGTAATTATTAAATCGCCTTTTTCGGCTTCTTGACGTACCATTTTTTCGATATTTTCAAAGCTTCCGCCATATACTGCATTATTACTGTTTTTGTTTATTTCATCTGTTACGGTTTGAGAATTAATAAGGCCTGTATCTTTTTCACGGGCTGCATAAATATCGGCAAGTATAACTTTATCGGCATTATAGAAAGCTTTTCCAAAGTCCGAAAGAAGTGTATATGCTCTTGTGTATGTGTGTGGCTGGAAAAGACAAATAATCCTGTTGTGATTAATATTTTTAGCCGCTGCAAGAGTTGCCTTTATTTCGGAAGGGTGATGAGCATAGTCGTCAACAACAGTTGCACCGTTAAACTCACCTTTGTACTGGAAACGTCTGTCAACACCGGTATAGTTTTTAAGGCCTGCAATAACACTTGGCATGTCAACATCTGTGCATACAGACGCTGCACAGGCTGCCAAAGCGTTTAAAATGTTGTGGTCGCCTGGAACATTAAGCTCAATTCTGCCCATAAACTTACCTTTATAATATGCATCAAAGCATGCTCCGCCTCTTTGGCTGTGGCTTATGTTTTCCGGATACCAGTCGGCTGTATCTTTATTAAGACCGAATGTTACTACAGTGGATTTTAAATTATTTGTAATTATATCTTTTCCGCTGTCATCGGCATTTATAACAACATAGCCGTTTTCAGGCACATTGGATGCAAATGTATGGAATGATTTTCTTATTTGGTTAATGTCCTTAAAATAATCAAGATGCTCGGCTTCTACGTTAAGTATTACGGCTGTGTAAGGGTAGAACTGAAGGAAGCTGTCGTGATACTCACAGGCTTCGGCTACAAAATATTCATTTGAGCCTACATTAATATTTCCGTCTATTGTAGAAAGGTTTCCACCTATTGTAATTGTAGGGTTTTTGCCTGCCTGAAGCATAATTTCCGAAAGCATGGAGGAAGTTGTTGTTTTACCGTGTGTTCCGGCAACGGCTATGGATTTATTGTAGTTATCCATAATATTGCCCAAAAGAACGGCTCTTTCTACAGAGAGTATGCCTTTATTTTCAGCTTCTACAAGCTCCGGGTTATCTTCTTTTACTGCTGCTGTGTATACAACAAGGTCTATGCCGTCTGTTATATTCTCGGCTTTATGACCGATATTTACTTTTATTCCGAGAGATTTAAGTTTATTTGTGGCGTCGGATTCTTTCATGTCTGAGCCGGAAACATTAATGCCTTCTTCATTAAGTATCTGTGCAAGGCCTGACATACTGACGCCGCCTATACCTATAAAATAAACGCTTTTTATGCCGTTTTTTAAATCAAGTTTCATATACTGAACGCCCCAATTCATATATTTTATAATTTAAAAGTATACTACACCAATTTTTGAAAGTCTATACAGTTTATGGCAAATATTTTAAAGGGCACCGGATTTTTTTGTTCTATAATTAATACGGCGGAATATTAATTTAATTATACAAGCTCAATATACGTATTTTATTATAAAGTTATGCAGTTTTGTTTAATGTATTAAAAATGCATACGGAATGCATTGTTTTAATAAAAGTACATAAATTAACCGCTTTAATTATGTAAAACATTGCCTATTATGTTTTTTTATAATGATTTTTTGTGCATTTTATTCTAAAATGCTTATTTTAAAAAATGAATTCGGCATGTATTTTTGAATATTTTAAGTTCTTAAAGTTTTAAAATTTTATTTATTATAGTTAGAAAATATGATAAAATATAAATAAGCATTGAGCTTAAAATGCTGCTGAAATTTTCGGCGCTGTTGGGAGATGATGATATGAGCAAAAACGAAATGATCGCTATGCTTCTTGCCGGAGGACAAGGCAGCCGTCTTGGTGTTTTAACAAACAAGATTGCTAAACCGGCAGTAGCGTTTGGGGGAATGTACAGAATAATAGACTTTCCCCTCAGTAATTGCGTAAATTCAGGAGTTTATAATGTTGGTGTTCTTACGCAGTACCAGCCTTTAAGGCTTAATAGGCATATCGGTATAGGCTTTGCGTGGGACCTGGACCGCAGAAACGGCGGTGTTACAATTCTTGCTCCACATGTTAAGGCAGGCGATGACAGTGGAGAATGGTTTATGGGCACTGCAAATGCAATATACCAGAATATTGAGTACATAGATGCTAACGACCCTGAATATGTTTTGGTTTTATCCGGAGACCATATATATAAAATGGATTATTCCAGAATGCTGGAGTTCCACAAAAAGAACAGCTGTGCGGCTACTATTGCCGTTTTGGAAGTGCCTTTTGAGGAAGCAAGCCGTTTTGGAATAATGAATACAAAAGATGACGATAAAATATACGAATTTGAGGAAAAACCGGCTAACCCAAAAAGTAATTTGGCGTCAATGGGAATTTATATTTTTACATGGAGCAAGCTTAGAGAAGCACTTATAAAAGACAACAAGGTACACCCTGACAGCGATTTTGGAATGCATATTATACCTAAGATGCTTGCTGACGGCGAAAATATATATGCTTGGAGATTTAAAGATTACTGGAAAGATGTAGGAACTATTGAAAGCTACTGGCAGGCTAATATGGAACTTATAAAGACTTTACCTTCTTTTAATCTTTATGAGGATTTTTGGAAAATTTATACCAATAGTGATATTCAGCCTCCGCAGTACATAGCACCTACCGGACATGTTAAAAAATCCATAATTTCAGACGGTTGTGAAATTTACGGTGATGTTGAAAGCTCAGTTCTGAGTCCTGATGTAATTATTGAAGAAGGCGCTTTTGTTAAGGATTCCATCGTTATGAAAGGCACTGTTATTAAAAGCGGTGCAGTAATTGACAGATGTATAATAGACGAAAGCTGCACTATCGAAAAGGACGTAAAAATGGGAGTGGGGGATAATATTCCTAATGAGCTTAAGCCTAAAATTTACAACACGGGCATTACGGTTATAGGTGAAAACTCTTTCGTTCCAGAAGGCGTTACTATTGGCAAAAACTGTGTTATACACGGAAAAACTTCTTCCGCTGATTATAAAGACTCAATACTTGAAAGCGGAAAATCAATAATCATGGAGGAGGAAGACTTATGAAAGCTATAGGTATTATTCTTGCCGGAGGAAATAACGAAAAGCGCCTTGGAGAGCTTACAAGCTTAAGAGCAGCTTCAGCTATGCCTGTTGGCAGCTGCTATAGGGCCATAGACTTTCCTTTAAGCAATATGTCCAATTCTATGATAAAAAAAGTGGCAGTCATTACGCAGTATAATTCTCGCTCACTTCACGATCATCTCTCAAGCTCAAAGTGGTGGGATTTTGGTAGAAAGCAGGGGGGCCTTTACATATTTACTCCGTATGTAAGCAGCGAGAACTCTTTTTGGTTCAGAGGAACCGCTGATTCTATCTATCAAAATATATCATTTCTTGAACGAAGCAACGAAAATTATGTTGTTATAGCCTCTGGAGATTCCATATACAAAATGGATTACAGAAAGGTTATTGAATATCACAAAAACCAAGGAGCAGATATTACTGTAGTCTGCAAGGAAATGCATGACAGGGATCTTACTAAATTCGGTATTATGCAGCTTGATGATGACAGAAGAATAATTGAGTTTGAAGAAAAACCTATTGAGCCGCAGACAAATATTGCTTCATTGGGAATTTATGTTATATCAAGAAAGCTTCTTATAGATTTGCTTAACGAAATTGTACCGGAAGGCAGATTTGATATTGTAAAAGACATTATTGTAAGATTCAGACGTAAATTAAATATTAAAGCCTTTATGTTTGACGGATATTGGTCATCCATAGGCGGCGGTATAATGGAATATTACAATACTAATATGGACTTTCTTAAAGAGGATGTCCGCAGGGAATTTACAAAAGATTTTCCGTATACTTTTACAAAACCTAAGGATGAACCACCTGTTAAATATAATGAAGGTGCCGATGTTTCCAATACCATTATAGGCGGCGGAAGCATTATAAACGGCAAAATAGAAAGTTCAGTGCTGTTTAGAAGAGTATATATAGGAGAAAATTCGGTAGTTAAAAACTCAATACTTATGGAAGGCTGCTACATAGGCAATAATTGTGTTGTAGAAAATGCAATACTTGATAAACAAGTTTCCGTTTCTGACGGAAAACATGTATCAGGCGAGGTTGGAAAACCTTGCGTATTTAAAAAACGCTCAACTATTTGACATCACTATGCTGGGGACACTTAAGGAAATACGAGGCGTAAGCAGACAAAAATAAAGCTGTGGTATAAAGGGGATCTATCACAGTGAAAAAAGGGGTGCTTAGTTATGCGTATAACTGATGTAAGAATACGAAAGATTAACAAAGAAGGCAGAATGAAAGCCATTGTTTCAGTTACTTTTGATGAGGCTTTTGTTGTACATGACATTAAGGTTATTGAAAAGGATGAAGGCATATTTATTGCCATGCCAAGCAGAAAAACATCTGACGGAGAATTTAGAGATATAGCTCATCCTATTAATCAGGCGGCAAGAGAAATGATACAGACAGCTGTATTAAATGAATATTATAATGCATTAGAAAACGAAGACAGTGACGAAGACGAACAGGAAGCCGCTTCTGATGAATGAATTTAATAATTAAACCTATAAAAAATGGTAAGGTCTATTTGGCCTTACCATTTTTTTGTGTCTGTATAACTTTATTAGTCAATATAAAAATAAAATCCCAAGTATTTCTAATTCGATTTTTCAGCACTTTTTTTCATAGCACGCAGTGAAGAATAAACCGCAGCCAAAAGAATTATTATTCCGCCTAAAATCTCTTTAACTGTAGGCATTTCGTTTAAAAGCAGGGCTGCCAGTATAATGCCGTATATAGGCTCAAGGGTTGTAAGTACACCGGCTGTCTGGGCTGAAACACCTTTTAGACCTGTTATATAGCAGTATCGGCTTAAAAGAGTAAATACTGTGCTAAACAGAAGTATGTAGAATACATCGCTTTTTGATATAGGGTTTAAACCGGTAAATATGCATACCGGAAGAAGTGCAATAAAAACTATTAACTGCTCATAAAATGATATTACAACACCGTTTAATTCTTTTACGTATTTTCTTTCAAGTACAGATACAAGGGCAAATGTAAGACCTGCCAGTATGCCTTCTATAAAGCCCTGAAGCATTGAGCTGCCCATTTCAAATTTAGGTACAACTATTGCTACACCTATAAAGGCAACAAGAGCTATAATTATGTTTTCTTTTGTCAGCTTTTCTTCCTTAAAAAACATAGGCTCCAAAAAAGTAGCAAATATAGGGCAGGTAGAAAAGGTTAAAAGTGAAATAGCCACAGTTGAGATTTGCACTGAATGGTAAAATAATACCCAATGCACAGTTAAAATAACACCAAGCAAAAGAACCTTTAAGTAATTCTGCTTATGATGAAGGTTTAATGAAATATTCTTTGCCTTAAATATAAAAAGTGTTATAAGTACAGAAAAAAATACACGTCCGGCAACAATGGCAAAAGCCGGCTGATTAATTAGCTTTCCAAAAAGGCTTGAGCTTCCGAAAAGTGCTATGGCAATATGAACCAAAAGCAGATTTTTATTGTTTTTTTGCATATAATTCACCCTTCCCCCAAAAATAGCTATAGATTAGATTATAACATTACATTTATTTTAGTCAATATTTAAAATAATCTTAAAAGACTATAGTGCCTTTAAAATAGGTATTGTTTGAAACTAATGTAAATGATATAATAAGCAGTAATATATTTATAGATTTGTGACATAACTTGTTTTTAATAATTTTTTTCAGGAGGAATTTTTAATGTGCGGTATAGTTGGATATGTTGGACCTTCACAGGCGCCGGCTATATTAATGGATGGCTTAAAAAGGCTTGAGTATAGAGGATATGACTCTGCCGGCATTGCTGTTCATGATGGTGAGAAGATTAATATGCTTAAAGCTAAAGGAAAGCTTATTAATCTTGCTCAAAAGCTTGAAGAAAACCCCTTAAGCGGATGCTTGGGCATTGGCCATACACGTTGGGCGACACATGGTGCACCAAGCGACATTAACTCACACCCGCAAATAAGCAGTGACAGACTTATTGCTGTTGTTCATAACGGCATTATAGAAAACTATTTGGATATTAAAGAAGAACTTACTCAAAAAGGCTATAAATTTGTTTCTGAAACAGATACTGAAACAGTGGCTCATTTAATTGACTATTATTATAAATCAGGCATGGGCTTTCTTGAATCAGTTTTTAAAACACTTGAGAGAATAGAAGGCGCTTATGCTTTGGGCATACTCTGCCGTGATTATCCGGACACACTTATAGCCGCAAGAAAGAACTGCCCGCTTGTAATAGGCAAAGGCGAAGGCGAAAACTTTATAGCATCGGATATACCGGCCATACTTCATCATACAAGAAATGTTTATTTCCTTGATGATAACGAAGTGGCCGTTATTAAAGCCGACAGCATTAAAATATATGATAACAACAAAAATGAAGTTAAAAAAGATATTTTTGAAGTAAAATGGGACATTGATGCCGCAGAAAAAGGCGGATATGAGCATTTTATGATTAAAGAAATAAATGAACAGCCTAAAATAATTCAGGAGCTTGTTGAAAGACGTATTCCTGAAAACAGCTCTTCAATAGATATGAGCGGCATTAAGCTAAAAAAAGCCGATATTGAAGCTTTAAGCAGAATCTATATAGTAGCCTGCGGTACTGCATATCATGCAGGGCTTATAGGCAAAAACTTAATTGAAAAATTAACACGTATACCTGTTATTGCCGATGTTGCCAGTGAGTTCAGGTACAGAGACCCTGTTATTGATGAGCACACACTACTGATTGTTGTTTCACAGTCAGGTGAAACAGCCGATACTCTTGAGGCATTAAGAATAGCCAAAAGAAATAATGCAAGGGTAATGGCTGTTGTAAATGCTGTGGGAAGCTCAATAGCAAGAGAAGCTGATGATATATTTTATATTCTTGCCGGACCTGAAATTTCTGTTGCCTCAACAAAGGCATTTACAGCACAGGTTACAGCTATGGAGCTTATAGCTGTAAGTATGGCAATGGAGCTTGGTAAAATAAGCCCTGATGAGTTTAAGGGTATTAAAGATGAGCTTTATGATATACCTTCTAAAGTATCAAAAATACTTCAGAAATCACATGTTGAAAAGCAGCTTGCTGAAAAATACTCAAAAGTTGCCAATGTATTTTTTATAGGCCGTGGCTTGGACTATATTGTTTCAATGGAAGGCTCACTTAAATTAAAAGAAATAGCATACCTTCACAGTGAGGCTTATGCTGCAGGAGAACTTAAACATGGACCTATTGCCATGATTGACGAAAATACTCTTGTAGTAGCAGTTCTTACACAGGAAGAGCTTTTTGAGAAAACTTTAAGCAATATAAAAGAAGTTAAAGCAAGAGGCGCCAAAGTTATAGCCATAGCTATGGAAGGCAAAGACTCATTTACAAAAGAAGTTGATGATGTAATATTTATACCAAGAGCTTCTTGGATGGTTGCACCATTACTTGCTGCTGTACCGGCACAGTTATTTGCTTATTATGTGGCTTATTGCTTGGGTACTGACATTGACCAGCCAAGAAACCTTGCTAAATCAGTTACAGTTGAGTAATTTATAAGTAAAAATAAATATAAACAACATAAAATAGTCCTGATTATTGTTAAAATAATTCAGGGCTTTTTTTGTTTGTTACTGAGTTTTATTTTAAATATTTTTGCCTTTGATTTTAACTGATTTAAACAATGGCATATTGTACCCATACAAATATCTGTTTTTATGTTATAATACTGTAAATTTTATAATAGACATGATATTATTTATCACAAATATAGTACTAAAGATGAATAGGGGCGATTAATATGAGTGAAAAAATGACAACAAAACAGCTTTGCTTAAACGGTTTATTTATAGCTATTGTTTGCTTGTGTACAATGATTATAAGAATTCCTGTGCCTGCCACAAACGGATATATCCATATAGGCGACAGCGTAATTATTATTATATCGGTATTTTTTGGCAGAAAGTACGGTGCTGCCGCAGGCGGAATAGGTTCTGCTTTGGCTGATTTGTTTTCCGGTTATCCACATTGGATGTTATTTACATTGGTAATTAAAGGTATTATGGGCTTTATAATAGGCTCTGTTGCAGACAGCAGTAAAAGCGGAGTTTTATCATTTAGGAACTTATTGGCGCCTGCTGTTGGTATTGTTTGGATGGTTATAGGTTATATTTTAGGCGGAACAGTTTTGGAAGGAAGCTTTTTAGTATCCCTTTCTTCAGTTCCTTCAAATATAATTCAGGGTGTAGGGGGATTAATAATATATATTGTTATAGGCTGTGCCCTTGAAAAGGCTAATTTCTTTAAGCTTATGAATTAATATAGCTTTGAGATTTTATTGGGCATTTTAATTGCCTTTATTAAAACTATATTGAAATGTAGTATTAGCTATTTATTATATAACTTTCAGGTGTGAATAAATCAATAAGCCAAGTGTATAAATACAAATAAATATATTAAAAGCCGTTGACAAATTATGTTTGTATGTCTGCGGCTTTTGTTTTTTAGGTCATTATTATTATATTTCTATATCATTTAATAGGAAAAGATTAAGTTATATAAAATGTTTTGCTTTGGTGAGTGGATTTAATAAATTATAAATACAAAATAAGAATGTAAATAAAAGCTATTTATTTATTATTTTAATTGTAAAACCATATACAGAATTTTATTAGATAATTTAGCTTTCTATATATTTAATTAGAAAAATAAAAAAGGCGTCCTATATGACGTCTTTTTTATTTAGTGATTATTCCAATATATAAACAGTTACGTTTCTTCTTCCCCAGCCGTAAGCTTCTGAAAGGGTATTGTAACAGAGGTCAATTCTGTTTCCGTTAATTGCTCCGCCTGTATCGGCAGCAATGGCTATACCGTAGCCCGGTATATAAAGTTTTGTGCCAAATGGAATTACGCTTGTGTCAACGGCTGCAACACCTTTTGAAGCTGCCATACCGGAAGCCGTAACTCCTGTACAGCCTGAATCGTATGGTGTATAAGCTGTACTTACCATATTAATAGCTTTTGTAAATGTCATACCGTCTATTGTACCGGCAGAACTGCTTTTAGTTTCTTTAACTTCGGCTTCTTTCTTTTTAGTGCCTACTTCTATAATTTTGTCTTGAGGCTCCTGTATAACTTCACGGCCTACTTCTTCTAATTTCTGTACTTTGCCTTTGTAATAATACTGTTTTTTAGTAATCTGAAGTGTACCGTTTTTGCCTTCCTGAGTTACTTTTTCTGTGCCTTCTTCCATATCAGGGTTTTCAACCTTTTTTGTCTCAAAAGGTATTTCCTCTGTTGTGGTAATTATTTCATCTGTAACAACATGAACTTTAATTACCATGTTGTTATAAAGGCGGGTTGATTCTTCAACATTTTCAAGCTCATATTCATCACCTATAAGTGAGCTGTACTCATTTATAACATCGCCTACAGTTGTTTTGTCTGTTACTACAGATGTTGAATCAGAGTTTATTTTTAATGTAATGTTGAAAGGCCTTTTTATAACTATTTCATCGCCGTTTTTTATTGTATCGTCAAGGTCTTTTGATACAGATGTTTTGTCATCAATTTCGATGTCTTCTTCCTCAAATACTTCTGCAAGTGTATTTGAAAGAGTGGAAACAACAGTGCTTTTATTTCCGTCTGTAATAGTAATTGTTTTCATTGTAATTTCATTTGCGAAATTTTCACCATCGTATGCTGCCGCTGTGCCTGTAAGAACGGCTACTGCGAAAGCAACCATAATTAATATTCTAATATGCTTTGTCATTTTTCCTCCTTGGAACAGCCTTGAAATAAATTGAGTGGGAATTTTGCGTTAAGGCAGTCCTCTTAGTTTATTATTGACTTTAAGATTTTTCAGAAATTATTAATAACTGATTAATCATTACGCAATTAGTATATTAACACAAATGTAACAATTATGCAACAATTTTTTGAGACCTTTAGGTATTTGTCCGCCAAAAATCAACAAAAAACCATGTTTTTTTGGTTTTATACTCCATAAACGACGCTGATTTTAGGTCTAAATTGTTAAATATCATTTAATTTTGTAATAATAATTTTGCAATAATTTTATATGAGAATTTATATTTATAAACTAAAATATTTGTATTTTTAACAAATATTATTTAATGCCGAATATGTCTTTGGCATTTTGGCTTGTAACAGAGTATACTTCATTAACTTTTATATGCTTAATTTCGGATATTTTTTCGGCTACATATTTAATCATAGTGGAGTCGTTTCTTTTTCCTCTGTTAGGTACAGGAGCAAGATAAGGGCAGTCGGTTTCAAGCACAATTCGGTTTAAAGGCAGTATTCTTACACAGTCAACTGTTTTTTTGGCATTGTTGTATGTTAAAACTCCACCTATGCCTATATAAAAACCAAGCTTTACGTATTCAAGAGCCATTTCAGGGCTTCCTGAATAGCAGTGTATAATACCTTTGTTTACTCCGCTTTCTTTAATAATGTCAAAACATTCCTGTGCCGCATCACGGGAATGGATTATAACCGGCATTGAAAGCTCTTTTGCCATTTCAAGCTGACGTTTAAACCAATAGCGCTGTTTATCTTTATCAGTGTTGTCGTAGTGATAATCAAGGCCTATTTCGC
The DNA here is from genome assembly GCA_944384255.1 of uncultured Clostridia bacterium. Taxonomy (GTDB): domain Bacteria; phylum Bacillota; class Clostridia; order Lachnospirales; family Anaerotignaceae; genus Neoanaerotignum_A. The sequence goes on along the minus strand of CALWSS010000139.1, from coordinate 31 downwards.
CTATGGCAACAACTTTTTCGTTTTTTGTTAA